>NZ_JASCAN010000020.1:0-60728 GCF_029967775.1 Enterobacter sp. V89_11
ACTGGCGTACGGTGATGGACGACGTGCGCGGTCTGGATACGTACATACTGGCCGATTAACTACCAGTTTGATGTGCGCCTGCCCTACAGCGAGCCGTCGGGTCTGTTTGACGGTGCGGCAGAGTCGGTCTGGGATGTACGAACCTGGCACACCCTTGCCACCGGCACGGTAGCAACGCGGGATTACAACTACCGGACAGCCTCCACACTGATGGATGCGACGGTCAGCGTGCGTAACGACGCGGTCACCACCGGAAAGTATTACCGCTACTCAGCGCCTTATCGTGACGCAGGTGATGACACCAGCCCGGAGCCGGAGACCGAATCCATTACATTTCTGGCAACATCTATAAAACCAAAGCACTCTTCAGTAATCTTTGGCCTGGTTATTATCTTTATGCTTTATTCTTGGTATGGAACAAATCCACTTCGAGTAATATTGATATTTTGTTCCTCATTACCTGCTTGTTCAATAATTATTTTGCAAAAAAAATCCTTAAAAGAAACATAAGGTAATTCACATCCCTTAGAATCTAAACCTCTATCATTTAAAATAATTTGCTATATTATGAATCAAAAAACGCCCTCTTTATATGAAATTCTTACCGGCAACTTTACAGGGGATCTTCCCCTTGAAGTTGTAAACGAAGAAGACCAGGTCATTTTATCTGTACTGGATAACATCCAGCGTATTTTGAACGCCCGAGCCGGGACCATATCCCATTTACCAGATTATGGTTTGCCGGACATGACCAAAATTCTGCAAGGCATGCCGGGTACAGCCCACGAGCTGATCGATACGCTGGCCGGTGTCCTGCTCAAGTATGAACCCCGTTTGCAGTCCCTCAATGTAACTTTACTTGAACAGCACGTGCCAGGAGAGTTGCGTTATGCCATTGATGCTGAGCTTAAGGGCATTGGCCTCGTACGTTACGGCACCGAGTTTATGCCCGAAGGACGCGTGATGCTGAGGCACCTGAAGCAACAGCAGTATCTCGATACCGCAATTCGTATGTAAGGCCAGGCAGCTTTCATCAGTTCCAACACACAGTAAGAGTCAGGCCGATATTGCAGATTTTTGCCAGCGAATGCGCAGCTTCAGGAGCAAATGGACGCGTGGCTGGAGGGTACCGGATTGAACGAGGGGACGCTGAATACATCCGTTACGGATCTGCTGGTGGAGTACGGGGCTCTTGAGATTACCGATATCTTTCTGTGTGTAGATGACCAGTCTGTGAAATTGACACCAGTATTTTTGTACGGCCAGGGCGTGACCGGATGCGTGGAAGTGACCCTTCATGCAGAAGGCTGCGTGATCTCTCTGGGGCGCCTGTTCATACGGGCAGGTCATTTCAGTGACTGGACCTTTAATCCCCCGGGGATGTTGCTGCGCACAGTACAACCTTTTGATCAAAGTACTTCTTTTTGTCTGGTTTTAGCGCTTCTTTCATAGCTATTAACCTGGCAGTACCAGCAGACTTGTGGTGAAGCTGCATAAACAGGAAGTACAGCACCGCAACCTTCATTTGGATATTCAGCCATGAATGACATCAATCCACGAAAAATCAAAACCGGTGGCGATCCGCGCACGCTAGCGGATTATGCCACCCTGCGTGATGAACTGAGTAAACTGACACATCCGGCCCGTCCGGATGTGAACTGGCATTATGTCGAAAAACTCTGCCTTTCACTGTTTGAGCAAAACGGTGTGGAGTTACAGACGGCGGCCTGGTACACGCTGGCACGGACGCAACTGGCCGGCTTATTCGGCCTCAATGAAGGCCTGGCGATACTGGATGCGCTGATAAGCCATCAGTGGGGCACACTGTGGCCGCAGCCGGTACATGCCCGCATGGAAATCCTCAGCAGTCTGAACCAGCGTCTTCAGCAGCGGATGCGCTCGCTCCCGCTCAATTACAGCGACCTCAGACAACTGTATCGGGCTGAGCAACTGCTTGGCAGTCTGGGGGAGGTGCTTCAACGTCTGGAGCTTAAGCATCTGAGCCAGCTCGATACGTTGCGTTCCCTGATGCACAACAGTGCTGTCCGGCTGGAAAACAGCAACGATACAACCGGTACCGGGTCGAATATTCACTCTGGGATTGTCCTGCCTGCCACCGTAAAGAATGGTGCAGTCATATCAACAGGCTCCCATACCGGTAGTCTCTCTGAAGAGACCCCAGCGCCAGACAGCCCAGTGAAGTGGGTATTCGTTGCACAGCCAGAACACCACGCAAATGTGGAAGTACTGACGGCAATGCCCACTCAGGTAAAAAAGTGGAAATCCTTCGCTGCCGGAATGTGTACCATGCTGATAATAAGTACGGGCGCAGTGTGGAGCTGGCAATTTCTTCACCGGCCAGACCCGCTACAGACTCAGCTTGCTGCCTCACTGGCTCCGTTACCTGCACCTCTCGCGCCTGAAAAACTGGATATGTTGCGTCAGCAATCTCCGTCATCACAAACAATGATAGAACAAACACAGCAGCAGCTTGCCCGACTGGATAAATTGCCTCCTGACTGGAGTATTACTTACAGCCGAAAACTTACAGAACAGGCTCAGGTGCTGTGGCCGGAGCAAGCAAAACCCCTGATACAACAGTGGCAGCAACACCTTAATGCTGCCGCATTACCGGTAGAACAGCTCAATGGCTGGTATAAGGGAATGTCAACGCTACAAAAATTGAGTGACCGGCTGAACGGGCTTGATGAGCAGAAAGGCAAATACATGACGGTCAGTGAACTGAAGTCCGTTGTATTTTCCGTCCGGCAGTCTTTTAACCAGTCCATTCCGGCTGAAGAGCAACTGCGTATCTTGTCCGAAAATCCTCCTGGTGTACCTTTACCTGCAGCTGCGAGATCTCAGTTGGAGATGCATCTGAAACAACTGGCAGCCCAATATGCTGAAATAAAACGGAATGCATCAGAGTAAATCCATCGTTAAGATACTTTAAAACTCGTCATTATGACGGGAAGTTTCACGGATATTTCCCCCTTTTAAGATGATGACGTGTCAGGCCAGTTATGCTGCCATGAGGGATCGTTTTATCGTCTGGTCTGCTGTTTTTTGGGGTGATATCGGTGATTATGGACATGCTTTTTTCTCCGAAACCCTGTATGCCATTTGTTTTGACTATCCGTGGATCCCGCCAAATTTAAACACCCTGCGATAGCAATATCGCAGGGTGTTTTCGTTCTACAACCCAATCACCAGTTCCCCTGAATGGCTTCGCGAGCAGCACAGCGCCACCTGCTGGTCTGCCGCGCTTTTCTCCGCCTCCGACTGCACGCTATCCCGGTGATCCACTACGCCGTCGATAACCGGCGTCAGACAGGCGCCGCAAATCCCCATTTCACAGGAGAGCGGTACCGCCACGCCGTTTTCCAGCAGCACCTGCGCGATAGTTTTGTCCGCCGGCACTGGCCAGCGCTCGCCGGTTGATGCCAGCTTGACTGTAAAAATCTCGCCCGTTTCATTACAGTCGGCGGGCATAACGGGCTGGAATGCTTCGCTGTGAAGATTGCTCTCCGCCCAGCCTCTCGTGAGGGCGACCTGATACACTTTCTCCATAAAGCCTGCCGGCCCGCAGACCCAGGCGTGGAAACCGGGCGCTGGCGTGGGCATGTGCTCAGCCAGCGCAGTGCGCGGGCTGATGGTATGGATGACACACTCGCCGTGTTTAAATTGCATGAGTTCACGTGCAAACGCCGCGTTGCCATGCTCTTTAACGTAATAGTGCAGCGTAAACGGGGTGCCGGAAGCCTCCAGCTGCCGGGCCATCGCATACAAGGGCGTTATGCCTATCCCTGCCGCCAGCAGCAAGAAGCGTTCAGCCTCGTGCAGCGCAAACAGATTGCGCGGTGAGGAGATAAACAGTTTCTGCCCCGGACGTAGCGTCTCGTGAACATAGCGTGACCCGCCGCGCGAGGCGGTTTCACGTCCTACGCAAATAAGATAGCTCTCGCTGTCGCTTGCCCCGGTCAGCGAATACTGGCGAACCAGCCCGCAGGGCAGATGCACGTCAATGTGCGCCCCGGGCTGCCAGCCCGGCAGGGCTTCACCGCATTCTGACACCAGCCTGACGGCGAGACTCTTATCCCCCTCACGCCAGAGACCGTCGACAATAACGCTTAATATTTCGCTCATCACGTTCCTCCGTCACACCAGGAAAAACTCGCCGAAGCCCATCTTTTTCAGCCCCCGGCGGTAGGCAATCGAGCTTTTATCCGCAGGGATGTGGGCTTCCAGAGTCAGATCCAGCGGCAGGCTTTCCGGGCGCTGCGTCTCAACCATCAGGCGGTCTTCTTCAAAAATACGCAAATTGAAGGCGTGCACTTCCTCTACCGGAATATGCAGGTCAAAGTTGCGCGCGATAGGGGCGAACATGCGGGTTACCCGTGAAGAGACGGGCGAGGCGGCATTCATGATTTCCAGCCTGGCTTCCCCCGGAAAATGGATCGTCAGCGTGGCGGTAAACGGTAAATGCATTTCAAAATGACGCAGCCACTGGAAGCCTTCCGGGGCCTGGACATCGGAGCTGGCGGGGTAGTTGCTCACCGAGCTCCAGTAATCGGCAACAAAGCCAAACGGCGTCTCCTGGGGCTGATAATGGGGAACCAGCGGATTATTGGGGTCAGCAAAGGTGTCAGTGTGGATCCAGGCAAAATGCGCCACGTCCAGAAACCCTTCCACCTGACGGCCGGCGAAGCCATTCACCTCAAACGCCGGGCAGTTGATCTGCTGAAATCCGTCGTTATCCCAGTGCGGCATGGTGGGCAGCGGCATTGGGTTATCCGGATCAAACGCCAGGCAGGTCCAGATCAACCCAAAGCGCTCCTCCACGGCATAGTTAATCAGGTTAAGCTTCGCGGGAACCGGCTGGTCAGGGCTGGACGGAATGCGGTTGCAGCGTCCATCTTCACCAAAGCGTAAGCCATGATAAGGGCAGATAATCCCGTGTTCATCGTGAAAGCCCAGCGTCAGCGGTACGCCGCGGTGCGGGCAAACGTCCCGGGCGACCACAACCTGGTCTTTGACGCGGTAGATAACCAGTTGTTCGTCGAGCAGGGTGGCTTTGACCGGTGCCGCGCCGATGTCGCAGGCGCGAGCAACCGGATGCCAGCATTTTGCCAGACGCAGCCAGTCCTCTGGCTCAAACGTACAATGGGCGGGTGGAGTCGGTTGTATTTTCATGGTTGTCCCTCTCGCGTTCAGCCTAAAGGCCCGGCCTGAATGGTGTCGCACAGACCGTTAATGATGCGCTCTCCGGTCTCCTCTTTGAGCTCCTGGTACCAGGCCCGGGTCAATGCCATGTCTTTGCCATGCGTGATATCACAGCGTTTACGGGCCTTAAGCACCAGGTCGCGGACCCGGTCACAGCGCAGCGCTTCGTACTGCCGCAACGCCAGTGCGATGTTGTGGTTCTCGCGCAGGCAGTCACCCAGCACCACGGCGTCCTCCATCGCCGCGCATCCGCCCTGGCCGATATCCGGCGTGGTGCTGTGCGCGGCATCGCCAAGAAGCGCCACGTTGCCGCGCACCAGGGTGTCGAACGGTTCAATGTCGTGGATTTCGATACGGTTGGTGGTCCCGGGATCCAGCACGGCGATGAGCTTCTGCACCGGTGGCGCCCAGCCGCGGAAGTAGCCCGTGAGATCGGCGCGAAGGGTAGTGCGATCTTCCGCCAGCCCGAGGGGGAGCGGAACATCAAAAAAGAAATAGAAGCGCCCGCCGGCGACGGGCATCAGCGAAACGCGCTTGCCCTCGCCGACGAAGGTGGTCCACTGGTGCGCAGGGGCAATCTCTTCATCAATCTTCACCAGCCCGTTCCAGTTGACGTAACCGGCGTAGCGGCGCTCGGGCGTATAGCCCAGCACGTACGGGCGAACCGCGGAGTGACTGCCATCGGCGGCAATCAGGAAATCCCCCGTCGCGGTAGTACCGTCGGTGAAGGTGACGGTGACGCCAGCCGCGTCCTCACGGACGCTTTCAACGCGTTTGCCGAACTGAACGTTCTCGTGCCCCCAGAAGTTCAGCATTTCGCGCTGCAGTTCCGTACGCGACACGGGGCAGGGGCGACCGCCCGTGCGCTCGACCAGCGGGGCAAGGCTAAAGCGGGTGAGGGTATCGCCGCGCCGGTGATCCTTATAGGCCATAAAGCGCATGGGGCCGCCGTAGGTCTCGATGATGTCGCCCATCCCGAGGTGCTGCATGCATTTCACCCCATTGGGCCAGATGGAGATTGCCGCACCGACGGGCTTCATCTCTTTCACGGCCTCAAACACGGTACAGTCGATTCCCGCCTTCTTCAGCGCTACAGCGGCGCTCAGGCCGCCAATGCCCGCGCCAATAACGATTGCTCTCATGCTTCTCTCCTTTTGCAGGGTGTAAAAAGGGAAGAGCAATTTGCGTACCAGGCTGCAGAGTGGCGAAAAGCGCGTTGTATGGGGTGGTTTTGCACTGCTAAGGTGCGCAAACGCGGTGAGAATGCCTTTTTATGAATCAATAATTTCCTGTTGTGCGATCCGGAATCGACTGTTTCATGGGGGATGGCAAGAGTGGCGTAGTTTGTGCAAAGCGAGAAAACGACGATATGACGGGAGCGAGTATGATTGCATTGCAAACTTTTAATCAACTGAGCCACGAAGAGGCGCTCGCGCGGTTGCAGCCCTGCGTGGCGTTGCCCGACTGGGCCGATGCGCTGGTGCAGGGGCGGCCCTATTTACACCGCAAAGCACTGTTCGACGCCGCCCGGGCGCTGGCACAAACCTGGGATGAAACGGCGCTTACGCAGGCCCTGAATGCGCACCCGCGAATTGGTGAGAAACCGACGGGAGCCCAGGCGGAGGCGATGCTTTCGCGCCAGGAGCAGGGTGCCGTCGACAACCGCGACAGGCAGCTGGCACAGGCACTGCAGGAAGGGAACGCTCGCTACGAGGCCCGTTTTGGACGCGTGTTTTTAATCCGCGCGAAAGGCCGTAGCGGTGAGGAGATTTTACGCGCCCTGAACGCCCGGCTGGAAAACAGCGATGCGCAGGAGGTACAGGCCGCACTGGAACAGCTGTGGGAAATTACGCTGCTTCGGCTGGAAGGAGTCATTGACGAATGAGTACGTTAAGCACACATATTCTTGATATTTCGACGGGAAAACCGGCGCAGGGCGTAAGGGTTTGTCTTGAGCAGGACGGCGTCGTATTGGCCACTGCTTTCACTAACGCCCAGGGGCGTATCACCGCGTTTATCCCTTTCCTGTCAGCAGGACGTTACCGGCTGGTGGCCGAGATTGGGGCTTGGTTCACCGAAACCGGCCGCGACACGCTTTACCCCTGCGCACAGATCGATTTTGTGACGGGAGAAACGGCAGACGAGCACTTCCACCTGCCGTTTGTGATTGCGCCGGGCGGGTGGTCAACCTACCGCGGCAGTTGACCACACCTGCACACCGTTGACCCAGGTCTCGCTAATATTGCGCTCGTCGCCCAGGGTCATCAGCACAAACAGCTGCTCATAAATGTCCTGACAGCGCCGGTTACGCAGGCGCTGTAGCGGCGTAACGGCCGGGTCGATGACGATAAAATCGGCCTCTTTGCCGGGGGCGAAATTGCCAATCTTATCGTCCAGCCTCAGGGCGTGAGCACCGCCCAGCGTGGCGTGATAAAACGCTTCGCTGGCGCGCAGGCGGTAGCTCTGCAGCTGACCCACCTTGTACGCCTCCCCGAGGGTGCGCAGCATGCTGAAGGTGGTTCCGGCACCCACATCGGTGCCAATGCCCATACGCACCTGGTGTTGCCAGCAGGCGGGTAAGCGGAACAGTCCGCTGCCAAGAAACAGGTTCGAGGTGGGGCAAAATGCCACCGCCGAGCCGGTATCGTGCAGACAGCGCCATTCACTCTCATGGAGGTGGATCCCATGGGCAAACACGCTGCGTTCGCCGGTCAGCCCGTAATGATGATACACATCCAGATAACGTTCATGTTCCGGCCACAGATCGCTTACCCAGGCCACTTCATTTGGGTTTTCGCTCAGATGGGTCTGCATCCAGGTGTCGGGAAACTCCTCTCTGAGCAGGCTGACCGCGGCCAGCAGTTCCGGTGAGGAGGTCGGGGCAAAGCGTGGCGTAATGGCGTAGCCCAACCGTCCACGGTGGTGCCAGCGCTGGATCAACTCGCGCGTCTGCCGGTAGCTCTCTTTCGCGGTTTCACTCAGGTAGGCAGGCGTGTGGCGGTCCATCATCACCTTCCCGGCGATAAGGCGCATGTTAAGGCGCAGGGCCTCGGTGAACAGCGCCTCGACCGATTCAGGATGCAGCGTACAATACACCAGCGCGGTGGTGGTGCCGTGGCTGACCAGTTGGTTGATGAAAAACGCCGCAATCTCTTTCGCATAGGCCTCATCGGCAAACTGGCTTTCTACCGGGAACGTGTACGTGGTCAGCCACTCCAGCAGCTGCTCACCAAAAGCGCCAATCATCTCCGTCTGCGGGTAATGGACGTGGGTATCGACAAAACCCGGGAGCAGCAGTTTGCCGCGCAGGTCGGTGTACCCTTTATAGGGATCAAGATACTGCTCGCCCTCCTGCCAGGCCATCTGCGCCAGAATTTTGCCGTCATGGATGAACAACAGCCCGTCTTCAAGGTAGCGCGCCTGTTGGGCGATAACGTCTGCACTGTCGCAGACCCGGGCAATATCAAAAAATGCACCGCGGATCGCAGTCTGGTAGTCCATCATGATTCCTGCCTTAGTGTTTGCGTAGCGGGGTGATGAGACTGAGCAAAAACGGTGCCAGAATGAAAAAGGCCGCAGAGGAACTGCGGCCCGGAGGAAGGGTTACTCTTTTTGCGTCGCCACGCGGGGGCTGAACGACGAGGCGTCTGCCGCTTCACGCTCTTCCCGCGCCAGCCAGCGGTAGGTGACCCCGCCCAGGAAGACACCGATAAACCAGCTAAAATTTGCCACTTCATGCAGGGAGGGAATAAAGCTTATCACCAGTCCAACGGCAACGGATGGCACCAGCGCGCCGATGGCTTTCGGGTTGAAACCGTTGCGATACCAGTATTTGCCTTTTGGCGTGTCATCAAACAGATCGTCTACGGAGACCTTGCCGCGCTTAATCAGGTAAAAATCGGCAATCAGAATCCCGAACAGCGGGCCAATAAACGCCCCGAGCACGTCCAGAGTGTAGTGGATAAGCTCCGGCGAGTTAAACAGGTTCCACGGGGTTAACAGGATAGAGCCGACGGCGGCGATCATCCCCCCGGTGCGGAAGCTGATTTTTTGCGGTGAACAGTTAGAGAAATCAAACGCCGGGGAGACGAAGTTCGCCACGATGTTGATCCCGATGGTGGCGGTGATCATGGTCAGCAAGCCAATGGCCACCGCCAGATCGTTGCCCACACGGCTGACGGTTTCAATCGGGTCAGTGATCATGCGGCCAAACAGCGATTGCGTACCCGACACAATCACCACGGTAACGATGGAGAACAGCAGGAAGTTAAACGGCAGACCCCAACGGTTACCGCGGCGGATCTCTCCCATGCTTTTACCGTAGCGGGAGAAGTCACCAAAATTGAGCAGCGGGCCGGAGAAGTAAGAGACCACCAGCGCCGTGGCGGTGATCATCTGCCAGGTCTGCTCACCGGCGCTCAGGGATTTGCTGGCGAGGGTAAAGGAGATGCCGTCAAAACCGGTCTTGTATACAATCCATCCCGCCAGCGCCAGCATCACTACGTAGACCGCCGGACCGGCGATATCAATAAAGCGCTTAATGGCGCTCATGCCGTGCCAGAAGACCATCGCCTGCAGCACCCACATGATAGCGAAACAGATCCAGCCAAGATGCGACAGGCCCAGGAACGAACCGGTGGTGAGCGTCGCGAGTGAAGGCCAGAACTTAAGCGCCACCAGCATCAGCGCGTTGGCGGCCAGGTAGGTCTGAATGCCGTACCATGCGAAAGCAATCAGCCCGCGGATCACCGCCGGAATATTGGCCCCGAAAACGCCAAATGCCTGACGGCAAATCACCGCGTAGGGTACGCCTGCCATTTGACTCGGTTTCGCCACCAGGTTGGCGCACAACTGCACAATGCAAATCCCTATCAGCAGGCAGAGCAAGACCTGCCAGCTTGCCAGCCCGAGTGTAAAGAAGCTCGCGGCAACAACATAACCCCCCATGCTGTGGACGTCCGACATCCAGAAAGAAAAGATGTTGTACCAGCTCCAGTTCTGGTCACGCGTCGGTGCCAGATCCTCATTGCAAAGCCGTGGGCTGTAAACCGCACCGGAATCAGCGGCCGTACCGTGCTGCGCGTTTTGTCTGTTTGGCATGAAACCTGCTCCTGTGAATGAAAACCCGTTAAGTGGGAGTGCAGACGGTGTTGCAGGATCCAGGCCAAAATAATAAATCTTGTATGCAATATTTTATTTTTATGTATACGATTCGATAGCGAAAAGTAAAAATCGGAGTGGTTAATGAACAACATAAACAGCCTGCAGACCGCGCCAGACCTGCATGACAAAGATGAATCTATCTTTCAGGCGCTGATGACCGCGATAGTCGAACATCAGTTGCTCCCGGGAAGTAAATTGCCTGAAGAGGCGCTGGCTGAGGTCTTCGGCGTGAGCCGCACCGGTATTCGCAAGGTGCTGCAACGACTCGCCGCTGTGCAAATGGTCACCTTAACGCCCAAACGTGGTGCACACGTGGCCAGCCCGACGGTAGAAGAAGCGCAGCAGATCTTCCGCACGCGCGCTCTGCTTGAGGTGGCTAACCTGCCGGACGTGCTGGACCACTGTCAGCCGCCGCATCTGGCTGCACTGGAAGGGATTATTCGCCAGGAGCAGCAGGCGCACGAAGCGTATGACGGCCCCGCCGCAATCCGCCACTCCGCCAATTTCCATATTCAGCTTCAGGCCATTTCAGGCAATCAGGTGCTGACAGAGATGGTGACCGGACTGAGCCAGCGGTCGTCGCTGGTGATCGCAGCCTGGGGCGCGCCGTGGCGTCAGGGCTGCCGCTGCAATGACCACGAGCAACTGGTGGAACTCTTGCGCCAGAAGGCGCTCCAGCCCCTGAGTGAGGCCTTAATGCACCATTTTGAACATATTGTCGCCAGTCTCTGTTTCGAACGGGCCGGTGAGTGCCTGCCTGATTTTGCCCGGCTGTTCGCCAGCCACAAGGAGTCGTAATGTCGTCTGTTTGTATACAAGTGATTAACCCCAACACCAGCCTCGCGATGACGGAAACCATCGGCACCGCAGCCCGCGCGGTAGCAGCACCGGGAACGGAGATCCTCGCCGTCTGCCCGAGCGCAGGTGTGCCCTCGATAGAAGGTCATTTTGATGAGGCCATCGCCGCCGTGGGCGTTCTCGAACAGATAAAACGCGGACGGCAACAGGGCGTGGATGGACACGTGATTGCCTGCTTTGGTGACCCCGGCCTGCTGGCGGCGCGCGAGCTGGCGCAGGGGCCGGTCATCGGTATCGCAGAAGCTGCGATGCATATGGCCACGCTGGTGGCAACACGCTTTTCCGTTGTGACTACGCTGCCTCGCACGCGGATTATCGCCCGCCATCTTTTGCACCAGTATGGTTTCCAGGACCACTGTGCAGCCCTGCATGCCATCGATCTGCCGGTGCTGGCACTGGAAGACGGTAGCGGCCTGGCTCAGGAGAAGGTGCGCGCGCGCTGCATCCAGGCGCTGAAAGAAGATGGCTGCGGCGCGATTGTGCTCGGCTGCGGTGGAATGGCGACGCTGGCGCAGGAGCTGACGCGCGAGCTGCACGTGCCGGTGATCGACGGCGTCAGTGCGGCGGTGAAAATGGTCGAGTCGCTGGTGGCGCTGGGGCTGTCAACCAGCAAGCACGGGGACCTGGCTTTCCCGGAGAAAAAAGCGTTGAGCGGACACTTTCAGGCACTGAATCCATTTTAATTGAGGGGGTGATAATGGCGCTTTTTAACGAAGATTATCCGCGGGACTTACGCGGCTATGCAGGCAAGCCGCCGCACGCGCAGTGGCCGAACCAGGCGCGCATCGCCGTGCAGTTTGTACTCAATTACGAAGAAGGGGCGGAAAACCACGTTCTGCACGGTGATGCCGGCTCAGAACAATTCCTCTCGGACATCATCGGTGCGGCCAGTTATCCGGACAGACACATGTCGATGGACTCCCTCTATGAATACGGCAGCCGCGCTGGGTTCTGGCGGATCCATAACGAATTCTGCAAGCGTGGCCTGCCGCTGACGGTCTTTGGCGTGGCAATGGCGCTGGCGCGACATCCCGATATCGTTGACGCCATCAAAGCGGCTGATTATGACGTGGTTAGCCACGGCTGGCGCTGGATCCACTATCAAAGTATGGATATCAACCAGGAGCGCGAGCACCTGCACAAGGCGGTGCATGTCCTGACTGACCTGTTTGGCAAACCGCCTGCCGGCTGGTACACCGGGCGTGACAGCCCAAACACCCGCCAGCTGGTAGTGGAGCATGGGGGCTTTGACTATGACAGCGACTACTATGGCGACGATTTACCGTTCTGGACGCAAGTGGCGTGCAGCGACGGCACGCGCAAACCCCACCTGATTGTGCCGTATACGCTGGATGCCAACGACATGCGCTTCGCGACCGCGCAGGGGTTCAACACCGCCGAGCAGTTTTATACCTACCTGAAAGACAGCTTTGACGTGTTGTACGAAGAAGGGGAACGTGCGCCGAAGATGATGTCCATCGGCATGCATTGCCGCCTGCTGGGGCGTCCGGGGCGTTTTCGTGCTTTGCAGCGGTTCCTCGATTACCTTGCGCAGCACGATCGGGTATGGGTCTGTACCCGCCAGCAGATAGCCGATCACTGGCGTGAAGTGCACCCGTTCCAACAATAACGGTCCAGCAGTGTGCCGGGCGGCGGTGACGCCTGTCCCGGCCTGCTGCTTATCTGATGGGAAAAGCGCCATCGGGCAGGGTTATTAACATTACGCCATCACGCTCACCTGCGCCGCCACAATTCGCCAGCCGTACGGGAAGCGTACCCATGTCTGCTGCTGGCGGCCAATCCGCTCCGTTCCTTCGCGGGTGAATTCGGTGCTACACACGGCGTAATCCTCTCCGAAGGTGGTGATTACCGTATGGCGCAACGTCCTTTGCAGGCCCGCGGACGGGCGCGCCGCCCGAAAGGCGCGGATTTCCTCAATGCCGTACAGGTTTTCGCCCGCACCGAGACGCACCGTGTTTTTGTCGTGCCAGAACAGCTCATCCAGCACCGGAATGTTGTTGCTTACCAGCGCGTCTTCATAGCGGTAAAAGGCTGCGGTCACTTCTGCAACGACCCACGGAAGGTTAATGTCATCGTGATTTATCATGGTGTCATCTCCGCCGGCCGGGCATCAGTTATTCCGCTTGCTTCCAGCACCCGCGCCACGCGCAGGCAGGCTTGCTCGTTAAACGGCGCGGCGATCAACTGCAGGCCAACAGGTCTGCCCTGAGCGGTGCGCAGCGGGACGGTGGTAACGGGTAAACCTAAAAACGAAATCGGCTGCGTCAGCATGCCCATGCTGGCGCGAACCGGTAACGGCTGGCCGTTGATCTCCATAATCTCTTCGCCAATCCGCGTTGCACTGCGCGGCGTGGCCGGGGCGATCAGCACGTCGGCCTGCGCAAACAACGCTTTAAACGCCTGTCGGGCCTGCGTGCGAAAACGCTGGGCCTGAATATACCAGGCAGAAGGGATCATCGCGCCGGCCAGCAGTCGTTCGCGCGAATGGGGTTCAAAACGCCCGGGCTCGCGGCGAAGCGCGGGCAGGTACTGATTTCCGCCTTCCGAGGCGCTGATGATAAACGCCGCGGAGCGGGCCAGCTCGGCATCGGGGAACTGCAGCGTTTCCTGCACGTCGAGGGCTTTTGCCACCCGCGCCACGGCGTCCCGCATGTCGCTGTCGCACCAGGTACTGAAATAGCCGTCGAGCACCGCGCAGCGCAAACCATCCAGACCGCGGTCGAGCAGGGGCCGGGTCTGCTCCCGGGAGCTCTCCGCCTGAAATCCGTCGCTGGTATCCCGACCCTGCAGTGCATCGTACACCGACGCCAGATCGCTCACGCGACGGGCAAACGGCCCGATGTGATCCAGACTGGCGACAAACGGATGGCTGCCGGCGCGTGACAGACGACCAAAAGTGGGCTTAAGACCGTATATTCCGCACAGGGAGGCCGGTACGCGAATCGACCCGTTGGTGTCGGTACCGAGCGAAAAATGGACCAGTCCGGCAGCGACCGCGGCGGCAGAGCCGCCGGACGATCCTCCGGCAATGCGCGTCACATCGTGCGGGTTACGCGTTGCGCCGTAGTAACTGTTTTCCGTCGTAAAGCCGTAGGCGTAGGCATCCATGTTGACCATCCCCGACAATAAGCCTCCGGCACTGCGCAGCTGGCGTACCGCAAAGCTGTCAGCGGTGGCGGGGGGGCGCTGGCTGAACAGCTCTGCACCGGCAAGGGTCGTATGCCCGGCGACGTCGAACAGGTTTTTCACCGCGTAGGGAATACCTGCCAGCGGCGGCAGGGGGCGTTTCTCCCGACGCAGGGTGTCGATATTCTCGGCTTCGGCCAGCATGCGTTCTTCCGTGACGGTGGTCCAGGCGTTGATATGGGGATTGATGCGCGTAATGGCTTCCAGGGTCTGGCGGGCGATGTCATGGGCGCTCAGGTCGCCTGCACTCAGCGCCTGCTGGATCTCACTGATACTCATCTCGTGTAGCGTCATGCTTTGTATACTCCTGCGATCTCCAGACGGTCATCAAGCGGCAGCGCCATCAGCGGGGCGGCCATCGCCGCGATACGGCAGAACTGCACATGGAGTTCTGCCCGGCTGGCGTCATCCAGCTCAACGCCCAGCACGGACTCCATTTGCGCCAGATAGGCATGCCAGTCAGGTTGTGTGGTATTCATCAGTCTCTCCTTAAAATCCGGCGGCGGCGCCGTTGCTGCGCGGGTCAAATGCCCCTTCAAACAGCCCGTTAGGATGGCGAACAATCGCACCCGCGTGGCCCATGGCTTCGCTGAAGGCCGGGAAGCACTCCACGTCGTGGCCCAGCGCCTGCAGGCGCGTGACGGTCTGCGGCGTAAAGCGGCCTTCCACCTTCAGGGTGTCGGATGTCTGTCCCCAGGTGCGCCCCAGTAACCAGCGCGGGCGGGCGATGCTCTCTTGCAGTGGTACCCCCTGCACCACATAGCGGGTAAACAGGGTGGCCTGGGTTTGCGGCTGGCCGTCACCGCCCATCGAGCCGTAGACCATGACGCGTCCGTCATGCAGACGCGCGGCTGCCGGGTTCAGGGTGTGGAACGGTTGTTTTCCTGGCGCAAGCGCCAGCAGGTGACGGGGATTGAGGCTGAATGAGGCTCCCCGGTTTTGCCAGACGATGCCGGTATCAGGCAGGACCACGCCGCTGCCGAACTCGTGATAAATGCTCTGGATAAACGACACGGCAAGACCGCTGTTATCCATCACCCCCATCCAGACCGTATCACCAGGGCCTTTGCCGCAGCCCCACGGTGCGGCCTGGTTATCATCGACCTGGTCGGCGAGGGCGGCCAGTGCGGCAGGATCCAGCAGACCCTGGATATCGGTTTTCAGCTCGCGCGGGTCGGTGATATGGGCATCGCGCAGACCAAACGCCAGTTTGGTGGCCTCTACAATGCGGTGAACGGTGGTCGCTTCGTCAGCATCGGCCATGGACAGGCGGTCGGTTATCCCGAGGATCGCCAGCGACACCAGCCCCTGCGTTGGCGGCGCAAGGTTCCACACTTCGCCCTGCTGATGCTGTAATTTCAGCGGCGTGGTGCGCCGGGCGACATGCGCGTTTAGGTCAGCCAGGGTGATGGGCAGCCCCAGCGTTGCCATGCCCCGGGCCAGATGCTCCGCCAGCGGGCCGCGATAAAAACTGTCCAGACCGTCATCTGCGAGGTGGGAGAGCGTGGAGGCCAGCGCCGGTTGATAAAACCGGCTGCCGACCTGCGGCGGTTTGCCGTCCGTCAGCCAGGTCTCCGCGAAGCCGGGCAGGTCCTTCAGTTCATCCAGCTTACTGGCCGTGGCGGCGGCCTGAGACGCGGTCACCGGCGTGCCGTTTCGGGCATAGTCAATGGCGTCTGCCAGCAGGCGATTCAGGGGAAGAGCGGTGCCCGTCAGCGTGCGCGAAACCTTCAGCGCTTCGTCCCAGCCGCTCACCGTTCCCGCCACGGTCAGCGCCGCGCGAGGCCCGCGATGGGGGATCTGAGAGACATCGTCATAGGCGGCAAGCGTCGCCAGTGAGCCTGCTGTGCCGCTGGCGTCAATGGCAACCGGTTCGCCGTCAGGCGGCACGATAAGCCAGAAACCGTCCCCACCGAGACCGTTCATGTGCGGGTAAACCACGGCAATGGTTGCGGCGGCGGCGACCATTGCTTCAATCGCGCTACCGCCTTCGCGCAGAATGGCCAGGGCGCTCTGGCTGGCAAGATGGTGGGGCGCCACGGCCATTCCGTGTACGGAGACATTACTTTGCATGGAGAGTCCTCATAACCCAAAAGTCACAAGGTGCTGCAAAAGCTGTTCCAGTTATGAATGAAAAGTTTCACGTCAGTCGTAACATAACGTTTTAAGAAGCTGGCATGCTTAATGAAAGGTATAGTGAGGTGAAACAAAAGTTACAGAGGCTTTATGGAACAGCTTGATGAACGTCTGAAAGCGCAATACGCGTCGTTGTCACCGCAGGAGCAACGGGTGGCTGATTTTATTTTTGATCATTTCGACGACCTCATTAGTTATAACAGCGCCGAGCTGGCGCAGCTGAGCGGGGTGTCGAAAGCCACGGTGAGCCGTCTGTTTAAGCGTCTGGGCTATGAGAAGTATAAAGAGATGCGCGACGAACTGCGCACGCTGCGCCAGAGCGGCATGCCGCTGACCGATAACCGCGATGCGGTGCAGGGCAACACTCTGCTGGCGCGGCATTATAAGCAGGAGATGGCAAACCTCACCCAGTGGGTCAACGCTCTGGATGCTCAGCAGTTTGCCGAGGCCATGGCCTCAATGGTGAAGGCACGGCGGATTGTGATTATCGGGATGCGCAACGCCTATCCGGCGGCGCTGCACCTGCGCCAGCAGCTGTTGCAGGCGCGCGGGCAGGTGCTGCTGCTGCCGCAGCCGGGGCAGAGTCTGAGCGAGGAACTGGTCGATCTCACGCCCGACGATCTGGTGATTATGATGGCGTTTCGCCGTCGCCCGCGGATCGTTCGGCCGCTGTTGCAGCAGCTTCAGCACAGCGGTATTCCGGTTCTGCTGATGTGTGAGCCGCAGGCGCACAGCCTGTTTCCGCTGACCAGCTGGCAGCTCTGCGCCCCGCTGGACAGCGTCTCGGCGTACGACAGCTACTCGTCGGTCAACAGTCTGATCAACCTGCTGGCTAACGCCTTCCTGCATGAAATCCTCGATAAAGGCCGTCCCCGGATCCACGATATCGCCTCCCTGTATCAGCAGCTGGACGAACTGGAACAGCGATAATGGGGCATCAGGCTGGTGCTTTGCATTAAAATAGTGCAGCAGAGCGGGGCGGAAAAGGGAGGTCTTTTCCGCCCCGCTCTCGTTTTATCAGGCCTTCAGAGAAAATTTCCCGTTTCGCTTCATCTGGCACATTAGTTGCAAAATCCAATTCAAAGAATCTTTTGTTTCATGTTAACGTTACGGGGAAGCACCATGAAAAAGTTATTGATTGCACTGACCGGGGCCGTCTGTCTGTTTGCAAACCTGCCAGCAAAAGCTGACCAGCTTCAGGATATTGAGAAACGCGGCACTCTTCGTATCGCCGTCCCGCAGGATTTTCCTCCGTTTGGTTCGGTCGGGACCGATCTCCAGCCGCAGGGCTACGACATTGACATGGCGCGCTATCTGGCAAAACAGATGAAGCTCAAGCTGCAGCTGGTGCCGGTGACCAGTGCCAACCGCGTGCCGTATCTGCAAACCGATAAGGTGGATCTGGTGATCTCAAGCCTCGGTAAAAACGCCGAGCGTGAAAAGGTGATCGATTTTAGCCGTGCCTATGCGCCGTTCTTCCTCGGCGTGTTCGGCCCGAAAGGGGCTGAGCTGAAAGATGCTGCTCAACTGAGTGGAAAAACCATTGGCGTGACGCGCGGCGCGGTGGAGGACATGGTGCTGACCAGCCTTGCGCCGAAAGATGCAGACGTCAAACGCTACGAAGACAATAACACCACGTTGTCGGCTTACCTGTCCGGTCAGGTCCAGTACGTGGCGACAGGTAATCTGGTCGTGGCGGCGATTTCCCGCCAGAACGCCGCCAAAGCCCCGGTTCCGAGCTTTATGCTGAAGGACTCGCCGTGCTTTATCGGGCTGAAAAAAAACGAACCGGCGCTGAAAGCGAAAGTTGATGCGGTGATCGAGCAGGGAATTAAAGACGGCACCCTGAATAGCCTCTCTGAGCAGTGGCTGAAAGCGCCGTTGCCGGCAAGCCTGGGCGTGTAAGGCGATGACAGAGCAACTCCATTTCTCTGCGCTCTGGCCGTACTGGCCGGCGCTGCTGGCAGGGCTGTGGGTCACCATTCAGCTGACGGTGATGGCAACCCTCGGCGGGCTGGCGATCGGTATTTTCGGGGCGGCGATTCGCAGCGGCCGGACGACGTGGTTCAGCCGGATCTGGGGCGGCTACGTGGAGATTATCCGCAACACGCCCTTTGTCGTGCAGCTGTTTTTCATTGTGTTCGGTCTGCCGAATCTGGGGCTGAAGATGACGGCAGGCGAAGCGGCGCTGCTGGCAATGGTCGTTAACCTGGGCGCGTACAGCACGGAGATTGTCCGTGCCGGTATTCAGGTTACGCCCAAAGGACAGTGGGAGGCCGGCCGCGTGCTGGGGCTTACCCGCCTGCAAACGTTTATACGCGTGGTGCTGCCACCGG
Source organism: Enterobacter sp. V89_11 (assembly GCF_029967775.1). Classification (NCBI taxonomy): domain Bacteria; kingdom Pseudomonadati; phylum Pseudomonadota; class Gammaproteobacteria; order Enterobacterales; family Enterobacteriaceae; genus Enterobacter; species Enterobacter sp. V89_11. Next base: position 18,924 of record NZ_JASCAN010000020.1, read on the forward strand.
CACTGCAGCGTATTTATCCGGCGCTGGTCAGCCAGTGCATTATCGTTATGCTCGGTTCGTCGGTGGTGTCGCAGGTCTCCTATGAAGAGCTGACTTTTGCCGCCAACCTGATTCAGTCAAGAACGTTCCTGAGCTTTGAGGTCTATCTGGTGACCACCGGAATTTACCTGGTGCTGTCAATTACCCTGCGCCAGCTAATGATGGCGGCAGGACGGAAGTGGCTGGGGGTACAGGCATGATGACCACCTTTACCGACTGGGACATTATTCGCAATCTGCTGCTCGCCGGACGCTGGACGGTGCTGCTATCGCTGGTGGCGTTTGTCGGCGGGGCGGCGGTAACGCTGCCGCTGTTGCTGTTGCGCCTCACGGGTGGGCGTACGGTAAAACGTCTTATCCGCGGCTATATCGAACTGTTTCAGGGCACGCCGCTGCTGATGCAACTATTCCTGGCCTTCTTCGGCGTGGCGCTGTTGGGTATCGATGTTTCGCCGTGGACCGCTGCGTCGCTGGCCCTGACGTTCTACACCAGCGCCTTTTTGCTTGATATCTGGTTTGGCAGTATTCGTGCGCTGCCGAAAGGGCAGTGGGAGGCGTCGCGCTGTCTGGGGCTGACCTTCGGCCAGACGCTGTTTCGCGTGGTGGCTCCCCAGGCGTTACGCATCGCCATCGCCCCAACGGTGGGGTTCGCCGTGCAGGTGGTTAAGGGGACCGCGCTGGCATCCATTATCGGTTTTATCGAGCTGACCAAGGCCGGGACGATGCTGACCAACGTGACCTATCAGCCGTTTAAAGTCTTTGCGCTGGTGGCGCTCGGCTACTTCATTCTGTGTTATCCGCTGTCGCGCTACAGCCGTTATCTGGAGACTAAATTCAATGCCTCTCATCACCATTAATCAGGTGCAGAAGTACTACGGCGATAACCACGTGCTCAAGGGCGTGGATCTGGACATCGACATGGGCCAGGTTATTTCAATTATCGGGCGCAGCGGTTCGGGTAAAAGCACGCTGTTGCGCTGCATTAACGGCCTCGAAGGGTATCAGGACGGCAGCATCAAGCTCGGCGGCATGACCATTACCGACCGGGATTCCCAGGCGCGTGAAATCAGTCGCTCGGTCGGCATGGTATTTCAGAACTTCAACCTTTTCCCGCACATGACGGCGATGGAAAACGTGATGCTCGCGCCACGTCGGGTGCTGAAGAAAAGCGCAGCAGAATGTCAGGCACTGGCGCAGCGCATGCTGGAGAAAGTCGGGCTGGGTGACCGTCTGGATTACTACCCATCAAGCCTCTCCGGCGGCCAGCAGCAGCGCGTGGCGATTGCCCGTGCTCTGGCGATGTCGCCTAAAGTTTTACTCTGTGACGAGATAACTTCCGCGCTCGATCCGGAACTGGTAGGCGAAGTGCTCAAGGTGCTGGAACAACTGGCCGCTGAGGGGATGACGCTGATCCTGGTGACCCATGAAATGAATTTTGCCCGCGAAGTGGGCGACCGCGTGGTGTTTATGCATCAGGGGCGCGTCTGGGAGCAGGGCGACAGCAAAACGCTGTTCGCTAACCCACAGACCACTGAGCTTAAACAGTTTATCTCCTCCGTGCGCGGCCTCAATTAACTAAGGACTAAAAATGGATATCGCTCAATTTCCGCAAATCAATCCGCCACAACGTCTGCTGATGGGGCCGGGGCCGATCAACGCCGATCCGCGCGTGCTGCGAGCCATGTCGAGCCAGCTTATCGGCCAGTACGATCCGGCGATGACCCACTACATGAACGACGTCATGGCACTCTACCGCGGCGTGTTCCGCACGGAAAACCGCTGGACGATGCTGGTGGACGGCACCTCCCGTGCGGGGATTGAAGCGATTCTGGTATCGGCCATTCGTCCGGGGGACAAAGTGCTGGTGCCCGTTTTTGGTCGCTTCGGCCATCTGCTGTGCGAAATTGCCCGCCGCTGCCGCGCAGAGGTCCACACCATTGAGGTACCGTGGGGTGAGGTGTTCACACCGGATCGGGTGGAAGATGCCATTAAACGCGTGCGTCCGCGCCTGCTGTTAACCGTGCAGGGGGATACGTCCACCACCATGCTGCAGCCGCTTGCGGAACTCGGGGCAATCTGCCGTCGTTACGATGTCCTGTTTTATACCGATGCTACCGCGTCGCTCGGCGGCAACGCCCTGGAGACCGATGCCTGGGGACTGGATGCGGTCTCGGCGGGGATGCAGAAATGTCTTGGCGGTCCGTCCGGCACCTCGCCTGTTACCCTGAGCCCGCGGATGGAAGAGGCAATCCGTCGCCGCAAATGCATCGAAGAGGGGATCCGTACCGATGCCCATCGCGACGGCGACGAAGAGATGATTTACTCCAACTATTTCGACCTCGGCATGGTGATGGATTACTGGGGACCCGAGCGTCTGAACCACCACACCGAAGCGACCACCGCGCTGTTTGGCGCCCGCGAATGTGCCCGCCTCATTCTGCAGGAAGGGCTGGATAACGGTATCGCCCGCCACAAGCTGCACGGGGATGCGCTGCTGAAAGGTATTCAGGCGATGGGGCTCGAGACCTTCGGCGACCTCAGGCACAAGATGAACAACGTGCTGGGCGTGCTTATCCCTCAGGGCGTAAACGGTGACCAGGTGCGTAAACTGATGCTGGAGGATTTCGGCATTGAAATCGGTACTTCGTTTGGTCCGCTGCACGGCAAAGTGTGGCGTATTGGCACCATGGGCTATAACGCGCGTAAAGACTGCGTGATGACCACCCTGAGTGCGCTGGAGTCGGTACTGAACTACCTGAAGTTTTCCACTACGCAGGGTGCCGCGATGCAGGCCGCGTGGGATCATTACCGCACTGAGACGGCGCTATGAATCACGCGACACGCCAGCAGGCGGCAGAACGTGTGATGGCCCGCGCCGATGCGCTGGCCGCCATCAGCGAAACCCAGGATTCCCTTACCCGCGTGTACCTCTCTGCCCAGCATCTGCAGGCTAACCAGCTGGTCGGGCAGTGGATGAACCAGGCGGGCATGACCGTCTGGCAGGACAGCGTGGGGAATATCTGCGGACGTTATGAAGGCGAGCAGGAGGGCGCACCGGCGGTATTGCTTGGCTCGCATCTGGATACCGTGCGCAATGCCGGACGCTACGACGGGATGCTGGGGGTGCTGGCGGCCATTGAAGTCGTTGACAGCCTGCACCAGCAGGGAAAACGGCTGGCGCAGGCCGTTGAGATTGTCGGCTTTTGCGATGAAGAGGGTACCCGCTTTGGTATCACGCTGTTGGGCAGCCGCGCCCTGACGGGCACCTGGCCTGTGGGCTGGCTCGACACGTGCGATCCCAGAGGTATCAGCGTGGCGCAGGCGATGGTACAGGCAGGGTTAGATCCCAGCCGTGTCGCGATGGCCGCCCGACGCCCGGATGATTTCAGCGCCTGTCTGGAGCTGCATATTGAACAAGGACCGTGTCTGGAACAGGCCGGTCTGGCGCTGGGCGTGGTTGAAGCCATTAACGGCGCGCGTCGTCTGAACTGCCGCTTCACCGGTGAGGCCGGCCACGCCGGGACCGTGCCGATGGCGCATCGTAAGGACGCGCTGGCCGCCGCCGCCGAATGGATGGTGCTGATTGAAAACACCACCCGTCAGTATGGCGGCAACCTGGTGGCCACGGTGGGTGAGTTGCGCTGTCTGCCTGGTGCGGTAAACGTCATCCCCGGCGAGGTCGCGCTCTCGTTAGATATTCGCGGCCCGCAGGATGCGCCGCTTGACCTTCTGCTTACTGCACTGCTGACGCAGGCGCAGGCGATAGCGGCCCGTCGCGGAATACATTTTGCAGCCGACGAATTTTACCGAATCGCCGCCACGCCATGCGATACACGTCTGCAGGCGCTGCTGGCGGAGGCTGTAGAATCGGTGCAGGGGAAGACATTATCGCTGCCGAGCGGTGCCGGTCATGACACCATCGCCCTGGCGGAGCGCTGGCCGGTAGGGATGTTGTTTGTGCGGTGTAAGGGAGGCGTCAGCCACCATCCGGCGGAATCGGTGATGGCTGAGGATGTCGCGCTGGCGGTTGATGCCTTTACGCGTGCGGTGATGCGTCTGGCGGGTTAAGCGACCGAGCGTACCGCTTCATCGATGTCGGCACTCACCCGCACATCCTGCTCGTTAAACACCATGCAGTGGCGATCATCAAAAGCCACATCAATTTGCTGCCACGGTGCGAATTTCACATCGCCCGGCAGCAAAATCTTCACATTGTCATGGCCGTAGCACTGACCAAAGAGGTAGGTGTTGTTGCCCAGACGCTCAACCACTTCACAGTTAAACGTCAGCCGCGTGCCGTGGCGGAGATCGGTGGTTAAATGTTCCGGACGGATGCCCAGCGTCACCGGGCTGCCTGTGTTCAACGGTGTGGTGGTCAGGGCCAGTGTGAGTGTCTTCTGCTGGGATAATCTCACCGTCAGCTCACCCGGTTGCCAGGCCTCTACCGTTGCCGGCAGGAAATTCATCTTCGGCGAGCCGATAAACCCGGCCACGAACTTGTTCGCCGGTTTGTAGTAGAGTTCCATCGGCGCGCCCATCTGCTCAACCTTTCCGTAGTTCATCACCACAATTTTATCAGCCAGGGTCATCGCTTCTATCTGGTCGTGGGTGACATACACCATGGTGGTTTTCAGTTCCTGGTGCAGACGGGCAAGGTGCAGACGCATCTCCACGCGCAGCTCGGCATCCAGGTTGGAGAGCGGTTCGTCGAACATAAAGACCCGCGGATTACGTACGATGGCGCGGCCAATGGCCACACGCTGGCGCTGGCCGCCGGAAAGCTGCTTAGGTTTGCGATCCAGAAGATGGGAAAGCTGCAGCGTTTTGGCCACCATCTCGACCTGATGGCGGATCTGATCTTTCGGCACCTTATTGACCTTCAGGCCGTAGCCCATGTTTTCGGCCACCGTCATATGTGGGTAGAGCGCATAGGACTGAAACACCATCGCCACGCCGCGGTGGGAGGGGGCAACGTCGTTCATCACCTCGTCACCAATCAACACTTCCCCTTCGCTAATGTCCTCCAGTCCGGCAATCATGCGCAGCATTGTCGATTTACCGCAGCCGGAAGGACCGACAAAGACGGCAAACTCACCGTCTTCAATCTCAAGATTCACGTTGTGCAAGGTTACGGTGTCGCCAAAGCGTTTGGTGACATTCCTCAATTGTATGTTCGACATCTGTATTCCCCGAGTAAACCGCCGCGTATGTATTACGTATAACAATTATTTGCTACATGGCTGGACGGTGCAATTTGTCTGCTCTGACTATAACTTCCAGTATTCACGCACCCTATACCGATATTCCATTAATGTTATGACGATCACACAACTTACAGTTTTTTGTAGAGTTATCATGATGTGAAGGGTAGCGTATACCAAACCAAAGGCATTTGATGTTATACGTTGTACGCCAGTGTTAGTCGGTTTTCTGGCGAAGGTGTATGGCGGTGAAATGCAATAACAACCATAAAATTGTTATACCTTCACATGAGGTTGATAATGAAAAAGAACATACTGGCTGCTCTGATCCTCTCTACGCTCGCGGTGCAGGCTTATGCCACCACGCAGCTTAACGTCTGGGAAGACATCAAAAAGTCGTCCGGCATTAAAGACGCGGTCGCCGATTTCGAAAAGCAGTACGACGTTAAGGTTAACCTGCAGGAGATGCCTTACGCGCAGCAGCTGGAAAAACTGCGCCTCGACGGCCCGGCAGGAATTGGCCCGGACGTGCTGGTCATTCCCAATGATCAACTGGGCGGGGCGGTTGTGCAAGGGCTGCTGACCCCCCTGAATCTGGAGGCGAAGCAGACCGAACAGTACACGCCTGCGTCCATCAATGCCTTCAAAATGGATAACACCCTTTACGGTGTGCCGAAAGCGGTTGAGACGCTGGTGCTGATTTACAACAAAGACCTGATCGCGAAGCCGCTCAACTCACTTCAGGACTGGTATGACTTTTCTAAACAGCAGCGCGCCAAAAACCAGTACGGCCTGCTCGCCAAGTTCGACCAGATTTACTACAGCTGGGGGGCTATCTCCCCGATGGGCGGGTACATCTTCGGTAAAAACGATAAAGGCGGTTATAACGCCAGCGACGTGGGCCTGAACAAGCCGGGCGCGGTAGACGCGGTCACCTACCTGAAAAAATTCTATGCCGATGACGTATTCCCGGCGGGGATCATTGGTGATAACGGTCTGAATGCGATCGATTCTCTGTTTACCGAGAAAAAAGCGGCAGCCGTCATCAACGGTCCGTGGGCGTTCCAGCCGTATGAAGCGGCGGGCATTAACTACGGCGTTGCGCCGCTGCCGACGCTGCCGGACGGTAAGCCAATGAGTTCATTCCTGGGCGTGAAGGGCTATGTCGTCTCTACCTGGAGCAAAGACAAAGCCATGGCGCAGAAATTTATCGAATTTATCAACCAGCCGCAGTACGTCAAAACGCGCTATATCGCGACGCGAGAAATTCCGCCGCTGACCGCGATGATTGACGATCCGCTCATTAAGAACGACGAGAAAGCCAGCGCGGTTGCCGTGCAGGCCGCACGGGCGACAGCGATGCCGGGCATTCCGGAAATGGGTGAAGTCTGGGCTCCGGCGAACGCGGCCCTCGAGCTGAGCCTGACCGGTAAACAGGATCCGAAAGCCGCGCTCGACAGCGCAGAAAAACAGGTTCAGATGCAAATCGAAGCCATGCAGGCCAGCAACCAGTAGTTTTCTGACGTCGCAGAACGGGAGGGTGTCTCTCCCGTTTTTTGAAAGGAGTTGTTTGTGAGTATCATCCCGGAACATTTTGCCAAACCGCGCGTGGCCGGGCGTCACGCCTGGACCAGCCTGCTGCTGGCGGTCATTCCCGGCTTCGGTCAGTTTTACCACCGTCAGTGGCTGAAAGGGGTCATCTTCCTGGTGCTGCTTGCCAGTTTTATCGGCGTATTTGCTGATTTTCTGCGCGAAGGGCTGTGGGGACTGGTGACGCTGGGTGAGGAGGTGCCACGCGACAACTCCATCTTCCTGCTGGCGGAGGGGATCATCAGCGTGTTAATCGCTGCGTTCGGCGTGATGGTGTATTACCTGTCGATGCGTGACGCGTGGGTCAATGGCCTGAAACGTGACGAAGGGTTGCAGCTTAACAGCGTGCGTAAACAATATCAGATGCTATTGAGCGACGGCTTCCCGTATCTGATGATCACCCCGGGCTTTATCCTGCTGGTGTTTGTGGTGGTGTTTCCCATTTTGTTCGGGTTTGCCATCGCCTTTACCAACTACAACCTCTACCACACGCCGCCGGCTAAGCTGGTTGACTGGGTCGGGTTTAAGAACTTCATCAATATCTTTACGCTCTCTATCTGGCGTTCCACCTTCTTCGACGTGCTGCAGTGGACGGTGGTCTGGACGCTGCTCGCCACTACGCTGCAGTGTACGGTGGGCGTACTGCTGGCGATTCTGGTGAACCAGAAAGATTTACGCTTTAAGCCGCTGATCCGCACCATCTTTATTTTGCCGTGGGCGGTGCCGGGCTTTGTCACCATCCTGGTTTTCGCCGGGATGTTTAATGACTCGTTCGGGGTGATTAACAACGCCATTCTGGCCTTTTTTGGGATTGCGCCTAAAGCCTGGATGACCGATCCGTTCTGGACCAAAACGGCGCTGATCATGATGCAAACCTGGCTTGGTTTCCCGTTTGTTTTCGCCATGACCACCGGCGTGCTGCAGGCCATTCCTGATGACCTGTATGAAGCGGCTACCATGGACGGCGCCAGCAGCTGGACCCGGCTGCGGACCATTACGCTGCCGCTGGTGCTCTACGCCATTGCGCCGATCCTGATTACGCAATACACCTTTAACTTCAATAATTTCAACATCATCTATCTGTTCAATAACGGCGGGCCGGCGGTGGTGGGGTCAAATGCGGGCGGCACCGACATTCTGGTGTCGTGGATCTACAAACTGACGATGTCATCTTCGCAATATGCCATTGCGGCGACCATCACCATCCTGCTGTCTGTTTTTGTCGTCGGCCTGGCGTTATGGCAGTTCCGCGCCACCAAATCTTTCAAAAATGACGACATGGCGTAAGGGACGTAACAATGGCTAAATCACAAAGTATTAAACGTGAGAAATGGGTCCGCCTTTCACTCTCCTGGCTGGTTATTGTGCTGGTGTCGGTCATCATCATTTACCCGCTGGTGTGGACGGTGGGCGCCTCACTCAACGCGGGCAACAGCCTGTTAAGCTCCTCTGTTATTCCGCAGAACCTGTCGTTCCAGCATTACGCCGACCTGTTTAATGGTCAGGTGAACTATATTACGTGGTACTGGAACTCGATGAAAATCAGCTTCCTGACCATGGTGTTGACCTTAATCAGCGTTAGCTTTACCGCCTATGCCTTCTCGCGTTTTCGCTTTAAGGGGCGGCAGAACGGACTGATGCTCTTCCTGCTGCTGCAGATGATCCCGCAGTTCTCGGCGCTGATTGCCATCTTCGTGCTCTCGCAGCTGTTGGGCTTAATCAACAGCCATCTGGCGCTGGTGCTGATTTACGTTGGCGGCATGATCCCAATGAACACCTATCTGATGAAGGGCTACCTGGACGCCATTCCTAAGGATCTGGATGAGTCCGCGCGCATGGACGGAGCCAGTAACTTCCGCATCTTCATCGAGATCATCATGCCGCTTTCCAAACCCATTGTGGCGGTGGTGGCGCTGTTCTCCTTCACCGGGCCGCTGGGGGATTTCATTCTCTCCAGCACCATTTTGCGCACCCCGGACAAATACACCTTACCCATCGGGCTTTATAACCTGGTGGCGCAAAAAATGGGTGCCAGTTACACCACCTACGCGGCAGGCGCGGTGCTGATTGCGGTGCCGGTCGCGATCCTCTATCTGGCCTTACAAAAATACTTCGTCTCCGGTCTGACCTCCGGGAGTACTAAGGGATAACCATGAAAAGACTCAAACCCGCTTTGCTTGCTGTTTGTCTTTCTTGCGGTCTTGCCGCGAGTGCGTTTGCCGCGGACGGGGTAAAAACGCGTCCTTTTAACGCCATGCCGGCAGACTTTATTAAGGGGGCGGACATCTCGACGCTGCTCGAGGCGGAACAGCATGGCGCAACATTTTATAACCAGAACGGCCAGCAGCAGGATGCGATTGCCATTCTGAAAGCCAACGGCGTGAACTATGTGCGCCTGCGTTTGTGGGTGGATCCGCAGGATGCCAACGGAAATACCTACGGGGGCGGCAGTAACAATCTGGAAAACACGCTGGCGCTGGCGAAGCGCGTGAAGGCCCAGGGCATAAAACTCCTGCTCGATTTCCACTACAGCGATTTCTGGACCGACCCGGGCAAACAGTTCAAACCTAAAGCCTGGGAGAAGATGGATTACCCGCAGCTTAAAACGGCAATCCATGACTATACGCGCGACACCATTGCCCGCTTTAAAAAAGAGGGCGTGCTGCCGGACATGGTCCAGATTGGTAATGAAATCAATGGCGGGCTGCTCTGGCCGGAAGGCAAAAGCTGGGGGCAGGGTGGCGGCGAGTTTGACCGCGTAGCCGGGTTACTCAACGCCGCAATCAGTGGGATGAAAGAGAACCTGACCGACGGCGAGCAGGTGAAAATTATGCTGCACCTGGCCGAAGGCACTAAAAATGACACCTTCCGCTGGTGGTTTGATGAGATCACGAAGCGCGATGTGCCGTTCGATATTATCGGCCTGTCGATGTACACCTACTGGAATGGCCCGATCGGCGCGCTCAAAGCCAATATGGATGACATCAGCAAACGCTATAACAAAGACGTGATTGTGGTGGAAGCGGCCTATGGCTATACGCTGGAGAACTGCGATAACGCAGAAAACAGTTTCCAGGCCAAAGAAGAGAAGGACGGTGGCTACCCCGGCACCGTGCAGGGTCAGTACGATTATATCCACGATTTAATGCAGGCCGTGATTGACGTTCCCGATCGTCGCGGTAAGGGTCTGTTCTACTGGGAGCCGACCTGGATTGCCGTACCGGGCACCACATGGGCCACCAAAACCGGCATGAAATATATCCATGATGACTGGAAAGAGGGAAATGCCCGCGAAAACCAGGCGTTATTTGATTGTCATGGCAAAGTGCTGCCGTCGATAACGGTATTTAAATAGTATTCTGTTTCACTTCAGGACGTTTTTAATATGAATAAATTTGCGCCTTTAAGTTCGAAGGTCGCTGCGTTATTGCATGGCGCCGACTATAACCCGGAGCAATGGGAGAATTACCCCGGTATTATTGAAAAAGATATTGCCATGATGCAGCAGGCGAAATGTAATGTCATGTCGGTGGGCATATTTAGTTGGGCGAAGCTCGAACCGCGTGAAGGGGAATATGATTTTGTCTGGCTGGATAACGTCATTGATAAATTATATTCAGCGGGGATCCATATTTTCCTCGCCACGCCGAGCGGTGCGCGACCGGCATGGATGTCGCAAAAATACCCGCAGGTGCTGCGCGTAGGGCGTAACCGCGTGCCTGCGCTGCACGGTGGACGTCATAACCACTGTATGTCTTCCCCGGTGTACCGTGAGAAGACATTGAAAATGAATACATTACTGGCTGAGCGTTATTCACAGCACCCGGCGGTGCTGGGCTGGCATATCTCCAATGAGTACGGCGGTGAGTGCCACTGCGAACTGTGCCAGGAGCGCTTTCGTGACTGGCTGAAAGCGCGCTACAAAACCCTGGATGTGCTGAATCACGCATGGTGGAGCACCTTCTGGAGCCACACCTATAGCGACTGGTCGCAGATTGAGTCCCCTGCGCCGCAGGGCGAGGTGTCCATTCACGGTCTGAACCTCGACTGGCGCCGCTTTAATACGGCGCAGGTAACAGATTTCTGCCGCCATGAGGTTGCGCCGCTAAAAGCCGTCAACGCAGCGTTGCCGGTGACGACCAACTTCATGGAGTACTTCTACGATTACGACTACTGGCAGCTTGCGAAAGCGATCGACTTTATCTCCTGGGACAGCTACCCGATGTGGCACAAGGAGAAAGACGAAACCCAGCTCGCCTGCTATACCGCCATGTACCACGACATGATGCGCAGCCTGAAAGGCGGAAAACCTTTTGTGCTGATGGAGTCCACGCCGAGCACCACCAACTGGCAGCCGACCAGCAAGCTGAAAAAGCCGGGGATGCATATTCTCTCGTCAATGCAGGCGGTGGCACACGGGGCCGATGCGGTGCAGTACTTCCAGTGGCGTAAAAGCCGCGGTTCGGTGGAGAAATTCCACGGGGCGGTTATCGACCACGTGGGGCATCTTGATACGCGTGTCGGGCGCGAAGTGACGCGTCTGGGCGAAATGCTTGAGCGCCTGCCGGGGGTGGTCGGGTGTCGCACGCAGGCACGGGTAGCGATTATCTTCGACCAGCAAAATCGCTGGGCGCTGGACGATGCCGAAGGGCCGCGCAACATGGGGATGGAGTACGAAAAAACCGTTAACGAACACTACCGTCCATTCTGGGAAAAAGGCATCGCGGTGGATGTGATTGATGCCGATGGCGATCTCAGCCAGTACGCGCTGGTGATTGCGCCGATGCTTTATATGGTGCGGGAAGGCTTCGCCGAACGCGCAGAAGCGTTTGTCGCCGGGGGCGGCCATCTGGTGACCACCTACTGGAGCGGCATCGTGGATGAAAGCGATCTTTGTCATCTCGGTGGGTTCCCGGGGCCGCTGCGTAAACTGCTCGGGATCTGGGCTGAAGAGATCGACTGTCTCGGTGAGGGAGAACGTAATCTGATACAGGGGCTGGCGGGTAATGCGGCTGGCCTGCAGGGCCCGTATCAGGTTCGTCATCTGTGCGAACTGATCCATGTCGAAAACGCTCAGCCGCTGGCGACCTACCGGGATGATTTCTACGCCGGTCGGCCTGCCGTGACGGTGAACCGTTTCGGTAAGGGGAAAGCGTGGCATGTGGCGTCGCGCAACGATCTGCCGTTCCAGCGTGATTTCTTCGCCGGGATTATTGACGAACTGGCGCTGCCGCGGGCCATGGAATGCGATTTCCCACCGGGTGTAGTGGCAACGGCCCGCACGGACGGCGAAACCACGTGGGTGTTTGTGCAGAACTACACCGCCCAGCAGCAGCTCATTACGCTGCCGCAGGGGTATACCGACTGCATGACCGATGCCGCCGCCACGGGTGATACCGCTCTGCTGCCGTGGGATTGTCGGGTACTCAGGCGTAAAGCGTAGTCGCTGAGGGCGTCGCGTTGTACAACCCTGGCTAATCAATCTGAAGGCGCCTGCTCTATGAGCAGGCATTTTTTTATTTGCATAACAGAGAGGCGTATTATGGACAGTGAAATAACTCTGCGTTTAATTCCTGCATTCGGCGGCGACGATAATATCGAACATGTTGAAGCCTGTATTACCCGTCTGCGCGTCACGGTAAAAGATTTAAATAAGGTGGATACGCAGGCGTTACAACAGGAGGGGGCGCTGGGCGTGATTATTATCGGCCAGCAGGTGCATGCGATATTTGGCCGCCAGTCTGATACCTTGCGGCAATTATTAGATGCGCATTTTAATCATTAATAATAAAAAAGGGATAGCCAAAATAATGGCTATCCCAAACGAGGAGAATAGACTGCCAGTTGTTGGAGATACAATAACGATTAACGCATATCAGGAAATAAACATTACCACCAGGCTTCCACCTGCACGCCAACGTTCCAGGTATTATTTGCGGTGCCGTCTTCGAAGGATTGTCCTTTCTCGGAGTCATTCAGGTAAGAGGCGAAGACGCGCAGTTCCGGACGCGACATAAAATCAGGCCCATCCGCCAGTCCGAGTGCGAGGGTGTACTTCTCTCCGCTCTGCTTGTAGCTGGAACCGTCGGTGTAGGTATCTTTCTGGTAGAAACCGCCCACTTCACCAATCAGACGCACGTATTCGGTGAACTGGTACTGCGCGCGACCCACCAGAGAGACAAGGCGCGATTTATCGGTGAATTGCGTGGTGTCATCCGCCGAGCCCCAGGTCAGCACGTGGTTGAAGGAGAGCTTGTCCGTAATCGGAATTAAGCCGGTGTTAATCACACGGTAGCCGCTGGCGTCGTTCACGTAGTTCCACATGTCATACCAGCCGCCGCCCTGGGACACCATGTTCTGCGCCAGGCCTTTGTTCGCATACTGCAGCACCAGCTTGTTGTAGCCGCCTAACATGTCCTGGCTGATCTCACCGGTGACCATGACGCCGTTGTCGGCCTCATACAGCCCACCGTACTCTTTCTGCTTATTGGTGGGGTTTGGCATGGCGTAATCAATGCCCACTTCAGTCCATGCACCCGCCCACGGCTTCCAGCCCGCATAGCGAAGGTCGATGTAGTTGATATTAACGTCGCTATCGCCGTCCACGCGGTAGTCCACGTCGTTGGCATCGCCACGGATCCAGGCCACGGACACCGCACCCGGTCCGAGCGTGTAGTTTTCGATACCGGCACCCGCGCCTGAGATGTTCCAGTATTTGGTGTCAATGATGTGCAGGTCATGGCGCTGGTAGTAGCGCTTACCGCCCCAGATCACCGCGTTCGGATCGCCGGGGATCAGCCCCTTGATCTGCAGATTCAGCTGACGCAACCCGAACTGCGCATCGTCTCCGAAGGTGGTTTCATTGTCGTTAGAGCCGTCAGAGACCATGCTCACCATGCTGTCGAGGTAGAAGCTGACATCGTTCTTTTTGTACACCTCTGAGCCCAGCTCCAGCTCGCCGTAGGTATCGGCCTCGTTACCCAGACGGCCAATTTTATTTTTTTGCCACTCCTCCATCCCACCATCCCGTGAGACGCCCACACCGGAGCGAAGATACCCATGAAAATCAATTGGTACTGAAGACGCTGCAAACAGCGAAGGAGACGCTAACGCGGCAGCCAACGCAACAGATACAGAGCGGATCGTCGTGTTCATTGTTACCCTCTTATTGTTTTGTAATACGTTCACAAATCCGCTGTCATAAAATGCCTAAACCTTTTTTCTGGCAATTACGCGATCGTTAATCTGTGATTAAGTGCAAATAAAATAGCCAATTTTGTTACGATTGATGAGGTGTGACCAGAAATGTAGTATTGTGAACGTAATACTTTTTGATGGTGTTATGGCAGCCGAAAGTGCCCAGTGGGCGTTTTTTTATATCGCCCCTGATACAATCAGCGCATAACAACATAAGGAACCGGACCATGAAGTCGAAAAGCGCAACGTTAGAGGACGTCGCACGCCATGCGGGCGTCTCCTATCAGACCGTGTCCAGGGTACTGAATAAATCTGCCAATGTATCCGAAGCCACGCGTCGCAAGGTGGAGAAATCCATAGAGTTATTGCGGTATGTCCCGAACCGCCTGGCGCAGCAGCTGGTCGGAAAGCAGACCCAGACCGTCGGACTGGTGACGATTTCGCTGGCTTTGCATGCGCCGTCACAGGTCGCCGCGGCGGTAAAACGCTATGCAAATGTGGAAGGGTATCAGGTGTTGATCTCCATGATTGATGAGAACGTCAACCACAGCATCCAGGATTCGATCAATGAACTGAAATCTCAGCTCGTCAGTAAGGTGATCATCAACGTCCCGCTGGAAGCAGAGCAGGCGCAGAAAATCGCGACGGACAACGACGATATCGTCTGTCTGTTCCTCGACGTTGACCCTTACAGTTCCGTGTTTAACGTTTCGTTTAACCCGGCAGATGGCACCCGTGCCAGCGTCAAATATCTCTACGAACTGGGGCACCGGGAAATCGCGTTGCTGGCGGGGCCAGCGTCTTCTGTCTCGGCGCAGCTCAGGCTGAAAAGCTGGATTGAAACCCTGAAAGGTTACGGTCTGGAGCCGGCCTCGGTGATCCGCGGGAACTGGGATGCGCAGAGCGGTTACGCGGGTGCGCTGCAGATGCTGCGCGAGACGCCGCAATTTTCTGCCGTGCTGGTGGCCAACGACCAGATGGCGCTGGGGGTATTAAGTGCTTTCCATCAGCATCAGATTTCCATTCCGGGTGAAAAATCGGTGATTGGCTACGATGACACCTACGAAAGCTCATTCTTCTATCCGGCATTGACCACGGTATCGCTGGACCTGGATCTGCAGGGGAAGGAGGCGGTGCGCCGCATTCTTGACAGTGGCGAAGACAATGCCGTGCGCATGTCATCCATTTTGCCTGCCCGGCTGGTGGTGCGGCAGTCGACCGGGCCGAAAGGTGAGAAGGGCAAAAACCTGCAGGCGCTGGCGCAACAGCTTCGTGATATCGCACATCAGCTTGGCGATATGTAAAACGGTGAGCACCTCAACCCGGTGGGTGAGGTGCTGCTCTCTTATTCCAGCCCCAGCGTGTACTGCGCAATCTTGAAGTAGATAATCAGACCGGTTCCGTCGATAAGCGTCGCGATAAAGGGCGCGGAAACGACGGCCGGGTCAATGCCGCAGCGCTTCAGTACCATCGGAATAACTGACGAGACAATCGCACTCCACAGCGTAATGCAGACCAGCGTCAGGCTGACGATAAGGGTAATTTCCAGCCCGATACCCATCATCCAGGCGCGAACACACCCGGCAAGACCAAGCGTGGCGGCAATCATCAGCGAGGTGGTCATCTCCTTTCGTAACACGCGGCCAACGTCGCGCAGGCGCACTTCACCCAGCGCCATTGCACGCACCAGCGTGGAGGTGATCTGCGTCCCGCTGTTCCCACCGGTTCCTATCAGCAGCGGAATAAAAAAGGCCAGGGCAATGGCGGATTCCAGCGCCTCTTCGAAGTGCTGAATAACCGAGCTGGTATAGGCTTCAGCGACAAACAACAGCAGCAGCCAGACGGAGCGTTTTTTCCACAGGCTGAAGGGGCTGGTTTCCAGATACGGCTTTTCCAGCGGCAGCGTTGCTCCCTGGAGCTGGGCATCTTCGGTGACATCATCTTCCAGCAGATGGGCGATTTCGCGTTCGGTCAGGCAGCCGACCACTTTACCGTGCGTGACCACCGGCACGACATCCGCCTCGCCGTGGGCCAGCAGCCCGGCGACATCGGCACGCTCGTCTTCCGGTTTGACCTGCAGAAACTGAGAAATCATCAGCGTTTTCACCGGCTGTACCGTATCGGCGGTCTGCAGCAGTTTGCGCACCGCAACCATGCCCGCCAGCCGACCATTATCTTCGAGGAAAATATGCGATGGAATATCATCGTCTTTTAATTTTTCGAAAAATTGCTCGCGTGCCAGCGCCACGCATAATGAAATATCGAGGACGATAAAATCGGTATTCATATATTGCGCGATTGCGCTGTCATTGAATGCCAGGTTTTGATTGTGAATAGCGTAAGACATAGTGAATTCCCTTTGAATAATAAAATCTCTCAGGGGCGAGCAAGACAGGGCATGTCGAAGAGGAGATCCCCACGTCCTGGGTTCAGCACTGTACACCGTATCCCGTAAGGGAAGTTATACTGACAAAGCCTTGATTCGACAGTGCCTGTTTTACCCTGTGCCGGTTCTCTCGAACCCACCAGAGCGATAACGTGTATTTGTACAGGAGCCTCGCCATAACGAGATCGTTGTAAAACGAGAGGGATAATACGCCACTTTAAAAATCGCGCTGTGGAATTTAAAAGACGTTTAAGAAACGTTTAGAACAATAATTTAATCCCGCGTATTAATGACATCGATTATTCATCAATGACGGTGGTTATTGCTCAAGAGAGTATAATTCCACACCTCTGTGTTTCTAAATGGCGCTGACATTTTCGCGTGTCGTTAATGCCTTCCTGCTGGAGGTCTGAGCGGTTGATACCCCATTTAAGGTTGTTCGTTTCTAATGGTCAGCATCACGAACGCTGCGGGGTGGAATATGACGTGGTTTGACAATCTGCTGAATCATTTTGCGCTCTATCCGACGCATCTGTTCGCGCTGCTTTTCGTCATCGCGCTGAGCAAGTCTACGGTACTGGTTTCCTCCGTGCTTCCACCGGCCTCGGTGATGCTGCTGGCAGGGATCACCGTCAGCCAGACCAGCCTGCATCCGGGACTGACGTGGCTGGCTGTCGCGGCGGGTGCCGCAACAGGGTCGGTATTGAATTATCATATCGGCCAGTTGATGGGCCACACGCGGCTGGTCACGCGCTTCACCTCCCGGCACGCCGAGAAATTTTTGCGGGTACAACATCAGCTGCAGAAAAACGGCGTGCTGGTGCTCTTTACCGCGCGTTTCCTGGCGGTGCTGCGTTATATCGTCCCGCTGGCAGCGGGCATGCTCAGACTGAACGCGGCGAAGGTGTACGCGGTAAGCCTGATTTCAGCCGTCGTATGGGCGGCGCTGTATGTCGGCATCGTCACCGGCATCAGCGCCTTTTGACCTACAGGTTTCCCATTCCGCCGTCGACCAGCAGTTCCGTTCCCACCATATAGCGCGATTCGTCAGAGGCAAGATAGAGCGCGGCTTTCGCCAGCTCCGTCGGCGTGCCCATTCTGCCCAGCGGCACAAGTTTGGTGATATCCCCCAGCATCGCCTTGAGCGCTTCCTCGCTTAACCCCGTTTTATTAAATGCCGGTGTTTCTACCGGACCCGGGCTCAGGCCGTTGACGCGAATACCGCGCGGCAACAACTCCCCTGACAGCGTGCGTGCCAGCGACAGTAATCCCGCCTTGCTGGCGGCATAAACGCTGCTGGCAGGCAGCCCGATGCGGGCGCTCACGGACCCGCACAGGATCACAGAGGAGGGATTATTGAGCAGCGGCAGCAGGGCCTGAATCAAAAAGAACGGTCCTTTAAGGTTGATGCCCATCAGGCGATCCCAGGCGTCTTCCTGCCACTCTTCAAGCAGCCCGTGCGTCACATCGCC
Source organism: Enterobacter sp. V89_11 (assembly GCF_029967775.1). NCBI lineage: Bacteria > Pseudomonadati > Pseudomonadota > Gammaproteobacteria > Enterobacterales > Enterobacteriaceae > Enterobacter > Enterobacter sp. V89_11. The sequence continues at coordinate 36,808 of NZ_JASCAN010000020.1, forward strand.
GGCGTTAATAAACACGGCATCAAGACGCGACCAGCGAGAGGTGAGCGTGTCCGCCAGCGCTTTTTGCGCGGCGATGTCACCCGCATCGGTCGGAATAACCCAGGCATTATCGCCCAGAATGCGTTGTGCTTCGGCAAGGGTATCCGGGTTACGTCCGGTGACAGCAACGTGCGCCCCTTCGGCAATAAATTCCTGCGCGGTAGCGAGACCAATACCGGAAGTGCCGCCGGTAATCAGCGTATATTTACCTGCTAAACGACCCATGTGCTTCTCCTGAAATGACTCTGGAGAAAGCACTATAGAAACGTTAGTATCGAAAGGAAACTAGGTACCATTTGGATACTAATGAGGCAAGAGGTGTGCTATGGCGGAATCACTCACTATACCCTGTGAAAAAAAATCTGAGGTTTATCTCTGCCCGATGACGCAGTTTGTAAACCTGATTTCCGGTAAGTGGGCGATCCCGGTGCTCTATCGCCTGATTATGCTCAATGCACCGGTCCGGTTTGGCGATCTGCTGCGCGCCGCCGCCCCCATCACGCAAAAAGAGCTCACGAAGCAGTTGCGCCTGTTTGAGCAGCGCGGGCTGGTGTCGCGCACTATCTACCCGGAGATCCCACCGCGGGTGGAGTATCAGATAACCGCGCTGGGGTTAACCCTCCAGAGCGCGCTCTCCCCGCTGGCCGACTGGATGAGCGAATACGGCGATCGCCTTGAAAAGTAATCCTCAGTTTGCGAAACGCTTCCCGGAAAATTGTCACGAATCTGTCACACTCACTGCGACATTTTAAAACGAGTGAGGAATTAGGGATGAGAAAAGCACTACTCGCGCTGGCAATCGCCGGTTCCATTGCAGTGACATCTGGCGTGCAGGCGCAAGAGACGCCGGAAGGGTATCAGCTGGAACAAGTTTTAATCATGAGTCGCCATAATTTGCGCGCGCCGCTCGCCAATAATGGCAGCGTGCTCGAGCAATCCACACCGAAGCAGTGGCCAGAATGGGAGGTGCCAGGCGGTCAGCTCACCACCAAAGGTGGCGTGCTTGAAGTCTACATGGGCCACTATATGCGCGAGTGGCTGGCACAGCAGGGGATGGTGAAAACCGGCGAGTGCCCGGCCGCGGATAGCGTATATGCCTATGCCAACAGCCTGCAGCGCACTGTCGCCACCGCGCAGTTCTTTATCACCGGCGCCTTCCCGGGGTGCGATGTGCCTGTGCATCATCAGGAAAAAATGGGCACCATGGATCCGACCTTTAACCCAGTGATTACGGATAACTCACCTGAATTCCGTGAAAAAGCGCTGAAGGCGATGGAAACTGAGCGGCAGAAAATGCAGCTTGGCGAGAGCTACAAGCTGCTGGAGCAGATGACGAATTACGCCGATTCACCGTCCTGTAAAGAGAAGAACGTGTGCTCGCTGGCGGAGGCGAAAGATACCTTCAGCGCTGACTATGAAAAAGAACCTGGCGTATCGGGGCCGTTAAAAGTCGGTAACTCGCTGGTGGATGCCTTCACGCTGCAGTATTACGAAGGCTTCCCGGCAGACCAGGTTGCCTGGGGTGAAATTAAAACCGATCAACAGTGGCGCGTGTTGTCGCAGCTGAAAAATGGCTATCAGGACTCGCTGTTTACCTCCACCGAGGTGGCGCAAAACGTGGCCAAACCGCTGGTGAAGTATATCGACCAGGCCCTCGTCACCGGGCAGGCGAAAGCGCCGAAAATCACCCTGCTGGTGGGGCATGATTCCAATATCGCGTCGCTGCTTACGGCGCTGGATTTCAAACCGTACCAGCTGCATGACCAGCACGAGCGGACGCCAATTGGCGGGAAAATTGTTTTCCAGCGCTGGCATGATAAAAACGCCAACCAGGAGCTCATGAAGATTGAGTATGTCTATCAGAGCGCCGACCAGTTGCGTAACGCCAGCGTACTGTCACTGGATGCGCCGGCACAGCGTGTGACGCTGGAGCTGAAGGGGTGTCCGGTTGATGCGAACGGTTTTTGCCCAATCGATAAATTCAATGCGGTGATGAATAACGCGGCGAAATAGGTAAAACCCCCCGCTCAGGCGGGGGGAAACGTTCAGACGTTTTTACGTTCGATGGTTTGCTCACCCCAGAAGAGCGCGTCTTTGTCCGTTTTCCCGAAGGCACGTTCCAGCACTTCATCGCTGCCTTCTTCCCAAATCTGCTCTGCCAGCTTTTCGTCATAGTTCGCGACTTCAAAAATGGCTTCGGCGATCTCCGGAGAGGTGTTGCGTAAACTTGCCCATTCACCCACGCGGTGGGCTTTGGATTCTTGAGTTGGCATACTTGTCCTCCTGTTGAGTTAGCCGTTCAGTTTTTTGGCGAGGCCTGCGACATACTCACCCTGATAGCGGGCGATAGTGAGCTCTTCGTTGCTCGGCTGTCGGGAGCCATCGCCACCGGCAATGGTGGTGGCGCCGTACGGTGTCCCGCCACGAACCTGGGAAATATCAAACAGTTCCTGCGCGCCGTAGCCAATCGGCACAATCACCATCCCATGATGAGCAAGGGTAGTCCAGGTTGACGTAATCGTCTGCTCCTGACCGCCGCCGGTCCCGGTGGAGCTGAAGACGCTGGCGAGTTTGCCGTATAACGCTCCGGATGCCCAAAGTCCTCCGGTTTGATCGAGGAAGGTCCGCATCTGGCCTGACATATTGCCAAATCGGGTAGGGGTGCCGAAAATAATGGCATCGTAATCAGCCAGTTCCTGCGGGGTGGCAACCGGGGCATTTTGTGTTTTCCCCCCGGCTTTGGCGAACGCCTCAGCCTGCATCGTTTCCGGTACGCGTTTCACCACAACTTCTACGCCGTCCACTCTGTTTGCACCTTCTGCTACCGCGTGAGCCATGGTTTCAATGTGTCCATACATGGAATAATAGAGCACCAGAACTTTTGCCATTTTGCATCACTCCTCGTTTGTGTTTTCTGACAGCGGATCGCTGCGTTCATTTAAAGATAAGTCATCACAGCCAGACTGCAAAAATGAACGGCATTTCTTTGATTTATAACAATATGGATACAAAAGCGCTTTGTAGCAAAATGAAACAACTTTCCCGCTGCGGATTTTTAAAATGATAAGAAAGGCTTATAAATGCCCGTCGCGTAATCTCACCCGAATGGCTGAGATCATGTTGCAGAATATTACCTCTGACTTGCCGGATAGCCGCATTCCACTAAGCTTAATTTCACGCGGCACAGATAAAGGCACTGTCCTTCAGCCGCGCGGTGAAAGAATCCTCTTTTACTGAATGCAATATGATGTCTAATGTTTCACACTCTGGAGGTTAGAGATGGCAAACCATCGTGGTGGTTCAGGTAATTTCGCTGAAGATCGTGAAAGAGCATCAGAAGCAGGTCGTAAAGGTGGCCAGTCTAGCGGGGGGAATTTCAAAAATGACCCTCAGCGCGCATCAGAAGCTGGCAAAAAAGGGGGCAAAAACAGTCATGGCAGTAATAAGTAATACGCCGGGCTGATACCCTGCCGCCGGGATCTCCCGGCGGTTTTTTATTTCTGCAACATTGAACTGTAACCAAAGGCATCGCACACTAGAGGATTGATGCTTATTTGCTGGTGCCGCATGTCTCTCTCCCGTTTCACATTCTCCGTCAAACCTCAGGAAGCCCTTCTCATTCTGATCACCATGTTCTGGGGCGGAACCTTTCTCGCCGTCCAGTATGCGGTTACGCTGAGCGGTCCGTTCTTTTTTGTCGGCCTGCGCTTTGCGACGGCGGCGATTGCCGTGGGATTACTCTCGCTTAAAACCTTGCGTGGGCTGACGCTTAAAGAACTGAAGGCCGGGGTGGCCATTGGGGTTGCGATTGCCATGGGCTACAGTCTGCAGACGTGGGGATTGCAGACCATCACCAGCAGCAAATCGGCGTTTATTACCGCCATGTATGTGCCGCTGGTGCCGTTACTGCAATGGCTCTGTCTGGGGAGAATACCGGGTCTGATGTCCTGCACGGGGATCGTGCTGGCGTTTGTTGGCCTTATCTTCCTTGCTGGGCCGGAAAACAACCTGCTGGCGCTGGGGCCGGGCGAAATCATTACGCTGGTGGGCGCTATCGCGATTGCCGCGGAAATTATTCTGATCAGCGCCTGGGCTGGCAAAGTGGACGTCAAGCGCGTCACCGTGGTTCAGCTGGCGACCGCGTCGCTGGTGGCTTTTGCCACCATGGTGCCGGCAGGGGAGTCTGTTCCGCCGATGTCCACCGGGCTGGTTGTGGTGGCGCTGGGGCTGGGCATCTTTAGCGCCATTATTCAGGTCACCATGAACTGGGCGCAGCGCAGCGTTTCCCCGACGCGTGCGACGGTTATCTATACCGGCGAACCGGTATGGGCGGGCATTTTTGGGCGTATCGCCGGAGAGCGTTTACCGCTGCTGGCGCTGGTGGGTGCGGCGTTTATTGTCGCCGGCGTGCTGGTGAGTGAGCTGAAGCTGAAACGGAAGAAAAAAGCGCTGCCAGAGCGTGACAGCGCTGCGATAAATCAAGAGTCCTGATGTACCACGTCGCCCTGCGGTGCGGCCGCTTCCCGGCGGCTCAGCAGGGCGTTAAGCAGGATTGCGCCAAAGGTTGCGGTGCCAATCCCACCAAGGGTGAATCCGCCCAGCGTCAGGGCAAAATCTCCCGCCCCCAGCACCAGCGTGACCGCCACCATAATCAGGTTGCTGTTCTGGCTCAGATCGACACGATGCTGCACCCAGATGCGTGCCCCGGCAACGGCAATCAGACCAAATACCACAATCGATGCCCCACCAATCACCGGCGCGGGAATGATGTGGATCAGCGCGCCGAATTTCGGTGAGAACCCGAGGAGCATCGCCATCACCGCAGCCGCCACGAAGACCAGGGTGGAGTAAACTTTGGTCACTGCCATCACGCCAATATTTTCAGCGTAGGTCGTTACGCCGCTGCCGCCGACCGAGCCGGAGAGCATGGTAGCCAGACCGTCGCCGACAAAGGCGCGGCCCATGTAAGGGTCCATGCTGCGCCCGGTCATACCCGCAACGGCTTTCAGATGGCCTAAGTTTTCTGCCACCAGGATCACCGCAACCGGCGCGATTAACATCATCGCCTGCGTGTTAAAGACCGGAGACGTCACCTGCGGCAGGCCGAACCAGGCGGCGTTATGCAGCAGCGTAAAATCAACCGGCTTGCCCAGACCGAAGACGTTTGCCAGCAGAGCGTACACCAGACAGGCAACGATTAACCCCACCAGGATCAACAGTCGCTGGATCATCCCCCGCGTAAACACCGCCACCAGGCCAATGCAGAGTACCGTGATCACCGCCATCCAGCTTTCAAAGGGCGAACCGGAAACACTTCTGACGGCTATTGGCGCAAGGTTCAGACCAATTGCCATTACCACAGCCCCGGTGACGACGGGAGGCATCATCCGCTCTATCCAGCGCGTCCCGACCTTCATGACCACCAGGCCAATCAGCGTGTAGACCAGCCCGCAGGCGATAATGCCGCCGAGCGCGACGCTCAGATTCGGGTTGATGCCCTGACCGTTAAAGCCGGTGGTGGCGATGACCACGCCGACAAACGCAGCGCTGGAACCAAGATAGCTGGGCACGCGCCCGCCGGTGATGAAAAAGAACAGCAGGGTACCGATACCCGACATCAGAATGGACAGATTGGGATCAAGCCCCATCAGCATGGGCATCAGCACCGTTGCGCCGAACATCGCGACCGCGTGCTGAACCCCCATCACTAAGGTTGGCCCGAGCGGGAGCCTTTCATCCGGCGCGACCACGCCAGGTTCCGTAGAGGTCGATTTCAACTGCCAGTGGGGAAAACCGAACATTGCCATGAGCTGACTCCTTAAGGAGGGTTAACAGGCGGGTCGCATAAGCGCGTGATAGCCGCGGTCAAACCACACCAGCCCTTGCGGCGCGGGGTGGCGAATAATCGAAACGATGTCGCAAAACAGGATGTCGTGCGTGCCCACGCTCACCACCTGGCTGATACGGCAGTCAAACGAGGCCAGCGCCTCCTCCAGACGCGGGCACCCCGTTTCGCCGGTCTCCCAGCGCGCGGCGGCGAAGCGCTCGTCCATCGGGGTTTTCCCCCCAAACAGGTTTGATAGCGGCTCTTGTCCGGCGCTCAGGGTATTGACGCACAGGGTGCGGTTTTCACTGAAGGTCGGCCAGACGGATGCGCCACGGTTCAGGCATACCAGCAGCGTGGGCGGCGAATCCGTTACGCTGCACACCGCGCTGGCGGTGAAACCCGCCATCCCGGCAGGACCGTCGGTGGTGATGATATTGACCGCCGCACCGACGCAGGCCATGGCATCACGGAAGGTTTGTTTATCGGGTGTCATCATGATGGCTCCTTATGCCAGTGCGCATGCGTCTTCAAAGGCCAGACGCGGCAAACGGCCGTAGAGTTTGCTGGTATCGCCATAGCCAATATTGATAAGCAGATTACTTTTCAGCGACGTGCCGGTGAAAAACGCGTCGTCGACTTTTTGGCGATCAAAGCCTGACATCGGGCCCGTATCGAGCCCCAGCGCCCGACAGGCGAAAATCAGGTAAGCCGCCTGCATCGCGCTGTTGCGAAAGGCGGTCTCTTCGGCAAGCGCCGGGCTTGAGGTAAACCAGCTCCGCGCATCCCCGTGGGGGAACAGGGCGGGAAGGCGTTCATAAAATTCACTATCCCAGGCGACAATCGCCGTGACCGGGGCGGTGAGGGTTTTCTCCAGGTTGCCGCTGGAAAGCGCCGGACGCAGTTTTTCTTTTCCCTCTGCGCTTCGTACAAACACAATCCGCGCGGGCGAGCAGTTGGCGGACGTGGGACCCCATTTCATCAGGTCGTAGATCTCGCGCAGCGTCTCGTCGCTGACGGGGATCGCCTGCCAGCCGTTATGGGTGCGTGCGCCGGTAAACAGTGATGCCAGCGCGCCAGGGGTAATCGCTTCGCTCATCAGGGCTCCTTATAAAGCGGGTTCAGGGCTGTGCAGCAGGCTGGCAAGCCCGTTCAGCAGCAGCGTATTAAAGGTTTCTGGCTCGGTGACGTTGCAGGCGTGCCCGCCCTGGCGCATCACCACCTTGTGGCTGCCGGGGATAGCCGCCTGCAGCTCAGTGGAACAGACCGCAGGGATGAGCAGATCGTCGGCGGAGCAGATGAGGTGTACCGGGCAGTGAATGCGTGAGGCGTGGCGACTGAAGTCCGCTTTCTTCAGGGCATTCAGCCTGTGCAGCAGGTTGTTTTTGCCCTGGAAGTGGGCCAGTGCCAGGGCCTCTTCGGCCTCCAGGCGCGGCGCGCGGGCGGCCATCCAGTCGGCCGGGTAAAGAAACAGCGGCTGTGCCTCTACCCACGCCTGTGCGCCGCCTGCATGAAGCAGGCGTTCGCGGATCTGGAAACAGCGTCGGGTATGAGCATTCAGAGTGAGCCAGCCGTTCACGCACACCAGCGCGCTGAGGGCATCGGGGTGGTCGAGCGCCAGCTGTAGGCCGATCAGCGCTCCCAGCGCATGACCCACGACGCAGTAACGAACGATCCCGGCGGCATTCAGCGCCCGGGCCAGCTCGTCGGCCATCATCGCCAGGCTGTAGGCTTCCGGCAGCACGTCGGGATTATTGCCCGTCCCGCGCTGGTCGTAGCACACCACCTGGTACTCTTGCTCCAGGACGGCAAGCTGCGGTAGCCAGTAGCTGCCGCCCCCGCCAAGCCCGGCAATCAGGACAACCGTGGGCGCGCCGTCGTAAGGGGGAGGTGAGACAGAGAGCTTCATGGCCGCCTCACTTTGCGATGTGTGCAACGGTCGCGATTTCAACCAGCGCATCTGGCTTCACCAGCCCACACTGAATGCAGAACCGGGCCGGTTTATCACCGGGAAAGAATTCGGCGTAAATGTCGTTAATCGCGGCGTAGTTTTTCCAGTCGGTGATAAAGATACTGTTGAACGTCACATCCTCCATTGTGCCACCCGCTGTTTCGATCACTTTTTTGATCGTCTCCAGCACGTGGCGGGTTTGCGCCTTTGGGTCGTTGGGGTAGACCACGTTATTGTGCTGATCAAACGGCAGCGTGCCGGATACATACACCACACCATCGGCCAGCGTGCCGGGCACGAACGGGGCAATCGGGGTACTGGTTCCTGGCGGAATAATCACGGATTTCGGCATGGTCTTGTTCCTCAGGCAATACGGGCTAACGGTGGATTCAGGGCGTCGCAAAAATCCGCGACGTTGCTGACCCAGCCAAAAAAGGTTTCGATGTTGAACAGGGCCGCTTGCTGCGCAAACGCCGGCCCGGCCTGATGGGTGGCGTCTTCCAGCACCACGCCAAAATATTCCAGGAAGAAGCCGTCGCGCAGGGTGGATTCCACGCAGACGTTGGTAGCGATGCCGGTAAAGACCAGATGACGGATCCCCCGGCTGCGCAGCAGGCTGTCGAGCGGGGTGTTGAAAAAGCCGCTGTAGCGCGGTTTGGGCAGCACGATATCGCCTGCCTCTGGCACCAGCTCATCCACCAGCTGGTAATCCCAGCTGCCTTTCGCCAGCAGTGTGCCCTGCAGTTCGGGCCGTTTGCGCATGGTTTTCAGGGCGTTCGATTTATGGAAATTGGGAGAGCCCGGGCCACCGGCCTCCACATATTGATCGTCCCAGCCGTTCTGGAACCAGACGATCAGCATGCCAGCCGCGCGGGCTGCGTTGACTGCGGTTTTAATGTTCTCAATCACCGGTCGGGTGGCGGAGACGTCAAATCCCGCCAGATCCAGATAGCCGCCCTGGCTGGCATAGGCGTTTTGCATATCCACCACAATCAGGGCGCTTTGGTGCGGCGCAAAGGTGATGGCTTCCGGACGTGCTGCAAGCGTGGTCATTACGCGACCTCCTTTGTGATGGCAGGAATGTGGGCGCGGCACTGCATCAGCGGCTGAATGCGCTCGCCGAATGTTTCCACACCGGTCAGGAACTCATCGAAGGTCAGCAGCACGCCTTCCGCTCCGGGCACGGCGGCCACTTCATCGAGCATTCTGGCGACGCTGGCATAGGAACCGACCAGCGTGCCCATGTTGATGTTGACCGCTGAGGTCGGGTCGGCCATCTGACGGACGTTGGTGTCCGAGCCGGAACGGGTATCTTTCTGGCTCTGTTCGGTGAGCCAGCTCAGCGCTTCATCGTCCGCGCCCGCCTTATACCGTTCCCATTTCGCGCGGGCGGCGTCGTCGGTTTCGTCGGCAATGACCATAAACAGGACATAGGAACCCACATCGCGACCGGTTTTGTCCGCCGCCTCTTTCATGCGTGCCGCGGTCGGGGCGAAGGCGGCTGGGGTATTCACGCCTTTGCCAAAGCAGAAGTTGAAGTCGGCGTATTTAGCGGAGAATTCCATTCCTGCGTCGCTCTGCCCGGCGCAGATCACTTTCATCGGGGCGGAAGGCTGCGGGCTGACGCGGCAGTCGTTCATGGTGAAGTAGTCACCTTTGAAGTCGCTTTTGCCGGTGCCCCAGAGGTCGCGCAGCACCTGCACATACTCGGTCAGGTAGTCGTAGCGGCGGGAGAAATACTCGTCGCCCGGCCAGATCCCCATCTGCTCATATTCAGGTTTTTGCCAGCCCGTAACCAGGTTAACGCCAAAGCGACCACCGGAGATGGAGTCGATGGTGGAGGCCATTCTGGCAACGATCGCCGGCGGCAGGGTGAGGGTGGCGGCCGTCGCGTAGATCTGAATGCGCGAGGTGACGGCTGCCAGCCCGGCCATCAGGGTGAAGGACTCCAGGTTGTGATCCCAGAATTCGGTTTTGCCGCCGAAACCCCGCAGTTTGATCATCGAAAGCGCAAAATCGAAATGGTAGTGCTCCGCCTTCTGCACGATAGCTTTATTCAGCTCAAAAGTAGGCATGTATTGCGGGGCGGTGGTCGAGATTAGCCAGCCGTTGTTGCCGATAGGTACAAATACGCCAATTTTCATCACGAACCTCTCTTTACGACGTTGCAGGTAAAGAGGGTTTTGCAAAGGCAATGCCAGTTTTGAAAATGGCTTTGTTATTAATGTGTTAATCAATGGTTGGTTAATTGAGATATGCAAATGTGGACTAAATGGTCAAAAACATTGCACAGAAAACAGGCATTCATGCGCGATCGGAGTGCAGAGTGTCGTGGTCGGTGAGGGGTTTTGCTATGCTGATGGCAACGCAAAATATGGAGAGCGGGAATGACACAAGGTGCAGTGAAAACACCCGGTAAACGTTCGCAGGCGGTCAGTGCGAAGAAGCAGGCCATCCTGAGTGCGGCGCTGGAGACCTTTTCGCAGTTTGGTATTCATGGCACGCGCCTGGAGCAGGTGGCGGAACAGGCCGGGGTGTCGAAAACGAATCTGCTCTACTACTACCCGTCGAAAGAGGCGCTTTACATTGCGGTGATGCAGCAGATCCTCGATATCTGGCTGGCGCCGCTTAAGGCGTTTCGCGAAGAGCTTGCCCCGCTGGTGGCGATCAGGGAGTACATTCGCCTGAAGCTGGAGGTGTCGCGTGATTATCCGCAGGCGTCACGGCTGTTCTGCCTGGAGATGCTGCAGGGCGCACCGCTGTTGCAGGCGGAACTGACCGGGGATTTAAAACAGCTGGTTGACGAGAAATCGGCCATTATTGCCGGATGGGTGGCGGGCGGGAAGCTGGCTCCAGTTGACCCGCATCATCTGATCTTTATGATTTGGGCCTCCACTCAGCATTACGCTGACTTTGCGGCCCAGGTTGAAGCGGTGACCGGTAAAACGCTCCAGGATGAGGCGTTTTTCCACAGCACGCTGGAAAACGTTCAGCAGATGATCATTGAAGGGATCCGCGTGCGTTAGTTTCCCGGCGGAAGAGGGCAGCTTAAATCGCCCTCTTCACACTGCATCAGTGAGGCAAGAAACGCTTCACGCTCAACGGTTTTTTCGTTCAGGCACTGGCTGATGATCATCGGCTGAACGCTGCCTCCCTCAGTACCCGACCCGATAAAGTTGCAGTCGGCATCGCGCAGGGCAATCCACGCCTGCTGTGCCTTTTTCAGAAGCTCACGCTGTGGGGCTTCTGCGCGTTTGATGGCAGCCTGATACGTCTGATTCAGTTTTTTATCGGCTGCCTGGTACTGCTGCGCCGTACAGGTGTTCATTTCAAGCTGGGTGGTCGCATTTGCGCATTCTTCTGCCAGCGCGTTCGCGCTCAGCAGCAATGCAGCCCCCGCGATCAGATATCTTTTCATCATCCCCTCCATGTAAAAAAGCCGGATGCGCTGTGCTTATCCGGCCCTGGGTTATTTTGTCACCCCGGTAAGCGTAGTGCCACCGGGGATATTTTACACGATTAACCGATTGTCATCAGGCTCGCGTTACCGCCCGCCGCCGCGGTGTTCACGCTGAGCGAGCGCTCCACGTACAGACGTTCCAGCAGCAGGTTGGTTTCGCCGCGGGCAAAGCCCTGTACCGAAACAATCGCACCGCTGCGGGCCGCCACCTGCTCGCACAGTTCGCGCAACTGGTCGGAATCACCGTGATAGATAACGGCATCAAACGGCTGAGTCAGCAGGGCATCGGGCTTCGCAAAATGAATGCGGGCAGAGACCGCTTTCGGCAGCTGTTTCGCCAGGTCACGATGCAGTGCATCTTCCGGCCACAGCACTTCACAACCGGTTGCAGCAGCAGCGGCCAGCTGAACCAGCGCATCCTGCTCGTTGTCCGCCACGCACAGCACACGCTCGCGCGGCATCAGCGTCCAGGTGTTGCGCTCACCGGTTGGCCCCGGCAGCAGGCGCTGCGTTCCCGCCTGCGCCAGTTCGCCATACTGCTGTGCGACAGCGCGCAGTTCCGGGCGTGTTTCTGCCCACGTGATGAGCGCCTCCAGCGGCTGTGTCAGCACGGCCTTCAGCTGCGCGTCCACCGGACGTTCGGCATCCTGACGTGCCAGCGTCACGCCGAGCGCATTGTCCGGACGGTTTGCCAGCAGACGGTACAGGTAGAGTGGACCACCGGCTTTTGGACCGGTACCTGACAGACCTTCTCCGCCGAACGGCTGTACGCCCACTACCGCGCCGACCATGTTACGGTTGACGTACAGGTTGCCTACTTTAGCGCTGCCGGTCACCTGAGCGATGGTCTCATCGATGCGGGTATGCACGCCGAGGGTCAGGCCATAGCCGGAGGCGTTAATCTGTTCAATCAGCTCGTTGAGGTTGTTACGGTTGTAGCGCACCACGTGCAATACCGGGCCAAAGACCTCTTTTTTCAGCTCGTCGAAGCTGGCCAGTTCAATCAGCGTTGGCGGCACAAAGGTGCCGGTCTGCCACTCGCGGGCATCCTCGTTGTTTTCACGCACGGCCTGGAAGACCGGACGGCCTTTGGCGCGCATGGTCTGAATGTGGTTTTCGATATTTGCTTTGGCTTCCGCGTCGATAACCGGCCCGATATCGGTCGTGAGACGGCCCGGGTTACCCATACGGCATTCGCCCATCGCGCCGCGCAGCATCTTCAGCGTGTGGTCTGCCACGTCATCCTGCAGACACAGCACGCGCAGGGCGGAACAGCGCTGGCCCGCGCTGTCGAAGGCGGAGGCGAGAACATCGACCACCACCTGCTCGGTGAGCGCGGAGGAGTCGACGATCATGGCGTTCATGCCGCCGGTTTCAGCGATGAGCGGCGTTGGACGCCCCTGTGCATCAAGACGGGTGGCGATGTTGCGCTGCAGCAGGGAGGCCACTTCAGTTGAGCCGGTAAACATCACGCCGCGCACACGGTTATCGGCGGTCAGTTTCGCCCCGACCGTTTCACCGCGGCCCGGCAACAGCTGTATGACACCCGCAGGCACGCCCGCTTCCAGCAGAATGTTAATACCCTGAGCGGCAATCAGCGGGGTCTGCTCCGCCGGTTTTGCCAGCACGCTGTTGCCTGCGGCAAGTGCGGCGGCAATCTGGCCGGTGAAGATCGCCAGCGGGAAGTTCCACGGACTGATACACACCACCGGACCGAGAGGACGGTGGGTTTCGTTATCGAAATCATCACGAACCTGGCCTGCGTAGTAGTGCAGGAAGTCGACCGCTTCACGAACTTCGGCAATGGCGTTGCTGAAGGTTTTACCTGCTTCGCGCACCAGGATCCCGATGAGCGACTGCATCTGGTCTTCCATCAGCACCGCAGCACGTTCCAGAATGGCGCCACGCTCTTGCGGCGGTGTCGCGAACCAGATTGGCGCGTTATTCACCGCGCTGTCCAGCGCCTGATCCACTTCTGCTTCGGTTGCTTCCCGCACGTAGCCGACGATATCTTTTGGCTCCGCCGGGTTAATCACGGGCTGCATTTCGCCATCAGCGACGGACTGCTCCAGAATCGGTTTGGCCTGCCATTTCTGCAGCGCGCTGTTGAGCAGGGCGGAGGAGAGGGAGGCCAGACGGTGTTCGTTCGCCAGGTCCAGGCCCGCGGAGTTCACGCGACCTTTGCCGTACAGTTCACGCGGCAGCGGGATCTTCGGATGCGGCAGGCCAATCTGACCTTCCTGGGCCGCCATCTTCTCAACCGCCTGCACCGGATCGGCAACCAGCTCGTCAAGCGGCAGGGTGGTATCGGCGATACGGTTAACGAAGGAGGTGTTCGCCCCGTTCTCCAGCAGACGACGCACCAGGTACGCCAGCAGGGTTTCATGGGTGCCCACCGGGGCATAAATACGGCACGGACGGTTCAGTTTGCCATCCGCCACTTTACCGGTGACCTGCTCGTACAGCGGTTCACCCATGCCGTGCAGGCACTGGAACTCATACTGACCCGGATAGTAGTTCTGTCCGGCCAGGCTGTAGATGGCCGCCAGGGTGTGGGCGTTATGGGTGGCAAACTGCGGGTAAATCAGGTTCGGCACGCCGAGCAGTTTTTTCGCGCAGGCAAGGTATGAGACATCGGTGTAAACCTTGCGGGTATAGACCGGATAGCCTTCCAGACCTTCCATCTGGGCGCGTTTAATCTCGCTGTCCCAGTAGGCGCCTTTCACCAGGCGGATCATCAGGCGACGGCGGCTGCGGCTTGCCAGGTCAATCAGGTAATCAATCACGAACGGACAACGTTTCTGATACGCCTGGATAACGAAACCAATTCCGTTCCAGCCTGCCAGCTCCGGCTCGAAGCACAGTTTTTCCAGCAGATCGAGGGAGATCTCCAGGCGGTCGGCCTCTTCGGCATCGATGTTGATACCGATGTCGTACTGGCGCGCCAGCAGGGTCAGGGATTTCAGGCGCGGATAGAGCTCTTCCATCACCCGGTCGTACTGCGCACGGCTGTAGCGCGGATGCAGGGCCGAGAGCTTGATGGAGATCCCCGGGCCTTCATAAATACCGCGACCGTTTGACGCTTTACCAATGGCGTGAATCGCCTGCTGGTAAGAGACCATATAAGCCTGCGCGTCGGCGGCGGTCAGCGCCGCTTCACCCAGCATGTCGTAAGAGTAGCGGAAACCTTTATCTTCGAGCTTACGGGCGTTGGCCAGCGCTTCCGCGATGGTTTCGCCGGTAACAAACTGCTCGCCCATCAGGCGCATCGCCATATCCACGCCTTTGCGGATCAGCGGTTCACCGCTCTTGCCGATGATGCGGTTCAGGGAGCGGGAGAGGTTGGCTTCGTTATGGGTCGAGACCAGTCGGCCGGTAAACAGCAGGCCCCAGGTCGCCGCGTTGACGAACAGCGACGGGCTGCGGCCAATGTGTGACTGCCAGTTACCGTTGCTGATTTTGTCGCGGATCAGTGCGTCACGGGTGGCTTTGTCAGGAATACGCAACAGCGCTTCCGCCAGACACATCAGCGCTACGCCCTCCTGAGAGGAGAGGGAAAACTCCTGCAGCAGACCCTGTACCATTCCGGCGCGGCCGGTGGCATTTTTCTGGTTACGCAGTTTGTCGGCAAGCTGATACGCCAGGCTGTGCGCCTGAGAGGCAATGGCTTCTGGCAGACGGGCCTGCTCCAGCAGCATCGGTACGGCGTCGGTTTCGGCACGACGGTAAGCACCGGTAATGGCGGCGCGGCTGACCGACTGAGGCAGGATCTGCTCGGCGAATTCAAGGAACGGCTGATGGTTTTCGTCAGCAGCGGCGGAAACCTCATCACTTTCATTGGCTGCACCCGCCAGCAGCGCGGGCAGCTCTGGCAGCCCCTCATCGCTTTCGAGTCTTTCGAGGTAGTTAAAAATCGCCTGCTTGATTAGCCAGTGCGGCGTGCGGTCAATGCGGGTTGCTGCGGTCTTAATCCGTTCGCGGGTTGCGTCATCCAGCTTAACCCCCATGGTGGTCATACCCATGCCAAAGCTCCTGTTGTTCTGTCGTCGTGTGCTATCGATAGCGTGAAATATCCACCATGTTGCAACTTTGTGCAACCGTGTTAAATGTGACCTGGTTTGCAACCCAGGAAATGAATGGATTGTTAAGAGATGGTTAGCTGGAAAAAAGTGCTGGCTTCTGGATGAGAGGCCTGTTTTTATGCGGGACTTAACACTTTTAAAAGGTGCAACCCGTAAAAGCGTGAGCGAGTGCAACCTATACGAAAGACGTATAAAACCAGGGATGAATTTGATGTAAATGCAGTGTTAAATCGTTTGTGTGCGAGCACTGCTTACGGCAGGATACGCGCGGCCAACAGAAACACATACACACATCACTACGTTCCGGTGATGACATAACAAGGCAACCCGGACGGTTGTCGCTCGACATTTTGGAGAATTTAAATGGCAATTAGCACACCGATGCTGGTGACATTTCTCGTTTATATATTTGGCATGATCCTGATAGGGTTTTTGGCATGGCGTTCAACAAAGAACTTTGACGACTACATTCTGGGCGGGCGTAGCTTAGGGCCGATGGTTACCGCACTCTCTGCGGGCGCGTCCGACATGAGCGGCTGGCTGCTGATGGGGCTGCCGGGGGCGATTTTCATCTCCGGTATTTCTGAAAGCTGGATCGCCATTGGCCTGACCGTCGGGGCATGGATCAACTGGAAGCTGGTGGCAGGCCGTCTGCGCGTGCATACCGAAGCCAACAACAATGCGTTGACCCTGCCGGATTACTTCACCGGACGCTTTGAAGATAACAGCCGTGTGCTGCGCATTATCTCTGCGCTGGTTATCCTCGTGTTCTTCACCATCTATTGTGCCTCTGGCATTGTGGCCGGTGCGCGCCTGTTCGAAAGCACCTTCGGCATGAGCTATGAAACGGCGCTGTGGGCCGGTGCTGCGGCAACCATTCTCTATACCTTCGTGGGCGGTTTCCTGGCCGTAAGCTGGACTGACACCGTGCAGGCGAGCCTGATGATCTTCGCTCTGATCCTGACGCCAGTCATTGTCATCTTCACCGTCGGCGGCTTTGCTGATTCGCTGGAAGTGATTAAGCAGAAGAGCATTGAAAACGTCGACATGCTGAAAGGGCTGAACTTTGTCGCCATCGTTTCTCTGATGGGCTGGGGTCTGGGCTACTTCGGTCAGCCGCACATTCTGGCGCGCTTCATGGCCGCTGACTCTCACCACACGATTGTTCATGCCCGTCGTATCAGTATGACGTGGATGATCCTCTGTCTGGCGGGTGCCTGTGCGGTTGGTTTCTTCGGCATCGCTTACTTCAACAATAACCCGGCGCAGGCAGGTGCAGTAAACCAGAACGCCGAGCGTGTGTTCATCGAACTGGCGGGCATTCTGTTCAACCCGTGGATTGCCGGTATTCTGCTCTCCGCGATCCTGGCGGCCGTGATGTCCACCCTGAGCTGCCAGCTGCTGGTCTGCTCAAGTGCAATCACCGAAGACCTCTACAAAGCGTTCCTGCGTAAAGATGCGAGCCAGAAAGAGCTGGTATGGGTGGGGCGTTTCATGGTGCTGGTGGTGGCCTTAATTGCCATTGCGCTGGCGGCAAATCCTGAGAACCGCGTGCTGGGCCTGGTAAGCTACGCGTGGGCGGGCTTTGGTGCGGCGTTTGGTCCGGTGGTGCTCTTCTCGGTGCTGTGGTCGCGCATGACCCGCAACGGCGCGCTGGCGGGGATGATTATCGGTGCGCTTACCGTTATCGTCTGGAAGCAGTTCGCCTGGCTCGGTCTGTACGAAATTATCCCGGGCTTCATCTTCGGCAGTATCGGCATTGTGGTGTTCAGCCTGCTGGGTAAAGCGCCTTCTGCCTCAATGCAGAAACGTTTTGCTGAAGCAGACGCACACTATCACACTGCACCGCCGTCTAAGCTGCAGGCTGAGTAATCTTTTTCGCTGATAGTCAGGCCGGGTAAGCGTGAGCGCTACCCGGCTTTTTTCTTGCCAAAATCCGCAATTTACGATGATATCGCTGTGCTTATAACAATGAGGATAGCGAAGCATGACAATCAAAACAGGGGTAATGGCAGCGGCATTATTGATGCTGGCGGGCTGCAGTGTGCCGTCGCAACACGCGGCGATGGAGACCTGCAAAGCGGATAACCAGATGCAGCAAACCACGCTCTATTTCGGGCTAAACCGTCCCGCAGGGGCGCAAATCACCACCGGCGAGTGGCAGCAGTTCGTTGACCAGGACGTGACGCCGCGTTTTCGCGATGGCCTGACGGTCTTTGATGCGCGTGGGCAGTGGCTGGGTAACGACGGGAAAGTGGCGCGTGAACCGAGCAAGGCGCTTATGCTGATCCACGGTAAAGATGCGCAGAGCGAGAAGAATATTGAAGCGTTGCGCGGTATTTATAAATCACGCTTCGCGCAGGAGTCGGTGATGCGAGTCGATCAGCCGGTGTGCGTGCAGTTTTAATGAAAAACGGCGGGAGAACCCGCCGTTATCGCTTACAGCACCAGTCCTGCAAAGCTGGCGGACAGCAAACTGACCAGCGTCGCGCCATATACCAGACGTAAGCCAAAACGCGATACCACGTTCCCCTGTTGCTCGTTCAGGCCTTTGATCGCCCCGGCCACAATGCCGATAGAGGCAAAGTTAGCGAACGACACCAGGAAAACGGACAAAATGCCCAGTCCGCGTGGTGACATCTGATGCGCAATTTTTTGCAGCTCAATCATTGCCACAAATTCATTTGCGACCAGCTTGGTTGCCATAATACTGCCGGCATACAACGCGTCGCTCAGCGGAATACCAACCAGCCATGCCAGCGGGTAAAATACATAGCCCAGGATCTGCTGGAAGCTCATACCAAATACGCTGGAGAAGAGGGCGTTAACGGCGCTAATAAGGGCAATAAAGCCAATCAGCATCGCCAGAATAATCATCGCCACTTTAAAACCGGCCAGAATATACTCGCCAAGCATTTCGAAGAAGCTCTGGGACTCGTGCAGCTTTTCAAGCTTGATGTCCGGCTCTGCTTCCGGGCGCGCCGGGTTGATAATGGAGAGAATAATAAAGGTGCTGAACATGTTCAGGATGAGTGCGGCAACGACAAATTTGGCGTCGAGCATGGTCATATAGGCACCGACAATCGACAGAGATACCGTCGACATGGCCGTGGCCGCCATGGTGAAGAGACGACGAGAGGAGAGGTCGCCCAGTACACCCTTGTAGGCAATAAAGTTTTCAGACTGTCCGAGGATCAGCGAGCTCACCGCGTTGAACGATTCCAGCTTACCCATGCCATTCAGTTTTGACAGCAGTGTCCCGATCACCCGAATAAAAATCGGCAGAATTCGCCAGTGCTGAAGAATACCAATCAGTGCGGAGATAAAAATAATCGGGCAGAGTACGCCGAGGAAAATGAACGCCAGTCCTTTTTCACCCATCCCGCCAAAGACGAAATTGGTGCCTTCAGCCGCGAATTTCAGCAGTGACTCAAAGAATCCCGAGACATATTTAATAATGAACAGCCCGCTTTCGGCATGCAGGAAAAAGAACGCCAGGGCTATTTCAATGACAATCAGCTGTAAAACAAAACGAATGCGAATTTTTCGGCGGTCGAAACTCACCAGCCAGGCAAGCGCAAGAATAATCACCAGCGCCAGCAGGAAATGGATAATGTTAAACATGGTTAATTTTCAGTTGGTTTTTGAGGCAGATATTTAGCCACAGCCCTGATTAACCGTAAATGGGCATTTTCGCTATAACTTATAAACTTAACGATAACGCCAGCAATTATTACCAGGCTGGGTGTTTACAACTCGTCATCAAAACAACACACATTTCACTTGTTTTTCTTGCTGGCGTAATGATAATCACTATCACAAGAATTTACCTTTCTTTGCATCAGTTGACCGCGATAAACATTTAAGGTGTCGGCATGTTTGTTCCATTTCTCATTATGTTACGTGAAGGTCTCGAAGCGGCCCTCATCGTCAGCCTCATCGCCAGTTATCTGAAGCGAACCCAGCGTGGACGCTGGATTGGTGTCATGTGGATAGGGGTATTCCTCGCCGCAGCACTCTGTCTGGGCCTTGGCATTCTTATCAATGAAACCACCGGTGAGTTTCCCCAGAAAGAGCAAGAGTTGTTTGAAGGGATCGTGGCCGTCATTGCCGTGGTAATCCTCACCTGGATGGTGTTCTGGATGCGTAAAGTGTCCCGCAACGTGAAGGTGCAGCTGGAGCAGGCGGTGGATAACGCCCTGCAAAAGGGCAATAACCACGGCTGGGCGCTGATCATGATGGTCTTTTTCGCCGTAGCGCGGGAAGGGCTGGAGTCGGTTTTCTTCCTGCTGGCGGCATTTCAGCAGGATGTGGGGATCTGGCCACCGCTGGGTGCGATGCTGGGTCTGGCCACTGCGGTGGTGCTGGGCTTCCTGCTCTACTGGGGCGGCATTCGCCTTAACCTGGGTGCGTTCTTTAAATGGACCAGCCTGTTTATTCTGCTGGTGGCCGCTGGGCTGGCGGCGGGAGCGATCCGCGCTTTCCACGAAGCGGGCCTGTGGAATCACTTCCAGGAAGTGGCGTTCGACCTCAGTAACGTGCTCTCAACGCACTCCCTGACCGGTACCTTGCTCGAAGGTATTTTTGGTTACCAGGAAACGCCGAGCGTCAGCGAAGTGGCGATGTACTTTATCTATTTGGTTCCGGCGCTGGTGCTGTTTGCCATGCCGCCGCGCACCGGCACTCAGACGTCGCGCGTTGCGCCGTAATCTGACTGCATTAGTTACAACATACTTTTAAAGGGAAGAGTCATGGCAATTCAGTTCCGTCGTAGTGCGTTATGCGCAGGCATTGCCGCGCTGTTCGCTTCAGCATTTTCCGCCTGGGGCGCGGATGTTCCGCAGGTCAAGGTTTCGGTTAATGATAAGCAGTGCGAGCCAATGACCATCACGGTCAACAGCGGCAAAACCCAGTTTATTATTCAGAACCACAGCCAGAAGGCGCTGGAGTGGGAAATTCTGAAAGGCGTCATGGTGGTGGAAGAGCGTGAGAATATCGCGCCGGGCTTTAGTCAGAAGATGACCGCCAACCTGCAGCCGGGTGAATATGAGATGACCTGTGGGCTGCTGACGAACCCTAAAGGCAAGCTTATCGTGAAGGGTGACGCCACGGCCGACGCCGGAAAAGGCACGGCTCTGTTGAGCCTGGGTGATGCGATTACTGCTTATAAAGCGTATGTCATCAAAGAGACGGCGGACCTGGCTACCGGTACCAAAGCCTTCACCGATGCAGTAAAAGCGGGCGATATCGCGAAAGCGAAATCCCTGTATGCGCCAACCCGTCAGCATTACGAGCGTATTGAGCCGATTGCCGAGTTGTTCTCTGACCTGGATGGCAGCATTGATGCCCGTGAAGATGATTTTGAGCAGAAAGCCGCCGACCCGAAATTTACCGGCTTCCACCGTCTGGAGAAAGCCCTGTTTGGCGATAACACTCTCAAAGGGATGGATAAATATGCCGATCAGCTGAACAGTGACGTGCTTGAGCTGCAAAAACGCATCGGCGAGCTGGCCTTCCCGCCATCAAAAGTGGTGGGCGGTGCCGCGGGTCTGATTGAAGAAGTGGCGGCAAGTAAAATCAGCGGTGAAGAAGACCGTTACAGCCACACCGACCTGTGGGACTTCCAGGCGAACGTCGATGGCGCGCAGAAAATTGTCGATCTGCTGCGTCCTCAGCTGCAGAAAGATAACAGCGAACTGCTGGCGAAAGTGGATGCCAACTTCAAAAAAGTCGACACCATTCTGGCGAAGTACCGTACCAAAGACGGGTTTGAAACCTACGATAAACTGACCGATGCCGACCGTAACGCGCTGAAAGGCCCGATTACCACACTGGCGGAAGATCTCTCCCTGCTGCGTGGCGTACTGGGTCTGGATTAAGCACGATGAACAAGCAGAATGAACACGACGTGGTGGAACCTTCACGTCGTCGATTGTTAAAAGGGGTAGGGGCGCTGGGGGGCGCCCTTGCTCTGGCCGGAGGGTGTCCGGTGGCGCATGCGGCGAAACCGCAAAGTGCTCCCGGCACGCTGTCACCCAATGCACGCATGGAGACGCAGCCTTTTTATGGCGAGCATCAGTCGGGCATTCTGACGCCACAGCAGGCCTCCATGATGCTGGTGGCTTTTGATTCGCTGGCAAGCGATAAAGCCGATCTTGAGCGTTTGTTCCGCCTGCTGACGACGCGCATCGCGTTTCTCACCGCCGGTGGTCCGGCGCCGGACACGCCTAACCCGCGTCTGCCGCCGATGGATTCCGGTATCCTCGGGGCATTTATCGCTCCGGATAACCTGACGATAACCGTTTCGCTCGGTGAGTCGCTGTTTGATGCGCGCTACGGGCTGGCAAAACAGAAGCCAAAAGCGCTGCAGAAAATGACGCGTTTCCCGAATGACTCTCTGGATGCTGCTCTCTGCCATGGCGATCTGCTCCTGCAAATTTGCGCCAACACCCAGGATACGGTGATCCACGCGCTGCGCGACATCATCAAGCACACGCCGGACCTGCTGAGCGTTCGCTGGAAGCGGGAAGGGTTTATCTCTGACCATGCCGCCCGCAGCAAAGGGAAAGAGACGCCCGTAAACCTGCTGGGCTTTAAAGACGGCACGGCCAACCCGGACAGCCGTAATGACCCGCTCATGAAAGAGGTGGTCTGGGTGACGGCCGATCAGGGCGAGCCGGCATGGGCTGTGGGTGGAAGTTATCAGGCGGTGCGGATTATTCAGTTCCACGTGGAGTTCTGGGACCGTACGCCGCTCAAAGAGCAGCAGACGATTTTTGGTCGCGATAAACAGAGTGGCGCTCCGCTCGGGATGAAGAACGAGCATGATGTGCCTGACTACGCCAGCGATCCGAATGGCGATGTCATCGCGCTGGACAGCCATATCCGCCTGGCCAATCCGCGTACCAAAGAGACACAATCCAGCCTGATGATGCGTCGGGGATATAGCTATTCACTTGGCGTAACCAACGCCGGCCAGCTCGATATGGGGCTGCTGTTTGTCTGCTATCAGCACGACCTGGAGAAGGGCTTCCTGACCGTACAGAAACGCTTAAACGGGGAAGCGCTGGAAGAGTACATTAAACCCATCGGCGGCGGTTATTTCTTTGCCCTGCCTGGCGCACGCGATCGCAACGCCTATCTCGCTCAAGGGTTGATTGAAGCCTGATAATTGTCCCTGCGATAATTCGCGGGGACATTATTTTTTCATATGCCTGTCCTGCTGTTATATTTCTGTAATATTCCTGTATGAGACTGATTTCCACTGTAGGGACAGTCTTAAAGTTACGTTCAGGTAAAATAAATGTTGCATTTATGATAACTCCTGATGTACTTAAGATAAGACAGCGGTAGTTCCCGGCAGTGATGCTGAATCACTATGGAGATCGCGAATGGTTGCGTCCTGTACTGGACATGGTAAACACAACACCCGCAGCACCCGGCGCGGAGGCTCAGACTCCGGCAGCGATTTCCTCACCACAAAATTATCCCCCTCGACTCAAGAATCTCTTTCGACCGACGTGCAGAATGGTGCGCGTAGCCGTTCTGTTGCGTCATCCGGTAAAGCAAGCAATGGCTTACAAGGAAGCCAACCCTCTGATGTTCGTGCGCATAATCGTGCTGAAACTGGCACGTGTGATGAATACCAACAACTCAAGGTGCTATCCATGGGAAGACAAAAAGCAGTGATCAAAGCTCGTCGCGAAGCAAAACGTGTGCTGAGACGGGATTCACGTAGCCATAAACAGCGTGAAGAAGAATCGGTCACCTCGCTTGTGCAGATGAGTGGCGTAGAAGCAATTGGCATGGCCCGAGACAGCCGTGATAATTCTCCAATTGTGGCGCGCAATGAGGCTCAGGCGCACTACCTGAATGCTATCGAGAGTAAACAGCTCATCTTTGCAACCGGCGAAGCCGGATGCGGGAAAACGTGGATCAGTGCAGCCAAAGCGGCAGAGGCGCTGATCCATAAAGACGTGGAGAGAATTATTGTCACCCGTCCGGTACTGCAGGCTGATGAAGATCTTGGCTTCTTGCCCGGAGATATTTCAGAGAAGTTTGCCCCTTACTTCAGGCCCGTCTATGACGTGCTGGTGAAACGTCTGGGAGCATCCTTTATGCAGTACTGTCTGCGACCAGAGATTGGCAAGGTGGAAATCGCGCCGTTCGCTTATATGCGCGGACGTACATTTGAAAATGCGGTCGTCATTCTTGACGAGGCTCAGAACGTGACCGCAGCGCAAATGAAGATGTTTTTAACGCGCCTCGGGGAAAACGTGACGGTCATCGTCAATGGTGATATTACCCAGTGCGATCTGCCGTCGGGCGTGAAGTCCGGACTGAGCGACGCCATGTCACGTTTTGAGGAAGATGAGATGATTGGGGTGGTACGCTTCACGAAAGAAGACTGCGTGCGTTCAGCGCTCTGCCAGCGTACGTTGCAAGCGTACTATTGAGTTAGCCGTTGTGTTCAAGGCCCGGGAAACCGGGCTTTGTTTTTGTGCGGGCGTCCTGTCCGGGGAATATAAAAGAAAAAAGCCCGTACTTTCGTACGCGCTCTCATCT
>NZ_JASCAN010000021.1:0-47951 GCF_029967775.1 Enterobacter sp. V89_11
GCGCAACTGGTTTGGGACCAGTGGGTCGGAGGTTCGAATCCTCTCTCGCCGACCAATTTTGAACCCCGCTTCGGCGGGGTTTTTTATTTTCTGCGCCTTTCCCCCTCTGTAGTGATTCCACGACAACAGCTGGCTTCCTTGTCGCGATTCAGCGACACATAACACACTGAAAGTAAAAGATATAATAATTTGGCGGCTTTCGTGTCTCCTCCAGACGACATTTCGTCGTGTTTATCAGTAGGTTGTAGGGTCTAAGATACCGCTCAACAACATAATTTCCTTTTATCTTAAAATGTTGCGCGATGTAAAAGTTCTGCGTGTCAAGTTGGCACGTTACGTGCAATAATATACGTGTAGATGCTCATTCCATCTCTTATGTTCGCCTTAGTGCCTCATAAACTCAGGAATGACGCAGAGCCATTTACGGTGCTTATCGTCCACTGACAGATGTCGCTTCGGCCTCATCAGACACCATGGGCATAACGTTGAGTGAAGCACCAAATATGTTGTCTTACAGACCTGTTTTAACGCCTGCTTTTATAGCAGGCGTTTTTTTATGCCTTATTCCCGGTAAACGTACATGATCAGGGCGACCAGTATCAGAGCGGCTGACGAAACGCTGTAAAGCGCCTGTACGGAGCCAAACCCTGCTGCCGCCATCGCGGCAATACCGGTGAAAAGCGAGGCACTGAGCGTTTGCCAGCGCCAGGCTTTACTGCTGGCCGAAGCCATGTGCGTGGTTTGAAAACTGCTGAGTACGGCAAACGTGCCAGCCGCAAAGAGAACATTTGAGGCCAGGTGTGCGACAAATATCATCCCCAGCGCGCATGCCATCCACCCGGACAACAGCGGGAGCATCCCATACGCAGTAAGGAAGATGCCGAGACACAGTAAAATCCGTGGCGTGCGTGCTGCAAAACGCGTCAGGCTGTCTCTTTTTAGCAGCAGGGGACCGCAAAGTTGTCCCATGCTTCTTGCAAAAAGCAGTGGCAAAGCAAGGCTGGCCGCATCCTGAGGATGGATCTGCTGTGCCATTGCCGGAAGAAGCGCCATGGCCGGTGAACCGACGGCGGCCAGCGCAGGCAAAATCAGCAAACTGCGTTTCTGCCGGATGGTCAACATCTGCCAGCGTAAAGCCGCAGGCGCTTTCTCTTCAGTGGGGACTGCCAGTGTGGGCGCTAAAAATACACGACCCGCCAGCCAGAGCATGAACAGCGATCCGAGAAAGCTGATGGCATCAATGGCCAGCAAGGCGAGGATGGCAATCTTCTGGAAAAGTACCATCCCCAGCCCGGTGCCTAACAAAACCTGAGCGGCAAAAATCACATTCTCGAGGCAGGTTGCGGCAGGCAGTTCTGCTTCTCTGAGTCCGCGTTTAAAGAGCAGCGTCAGGGCAGGCCAGCTCATTCCGCTAAGCAGTGCTTCGGTGGACTGCACGGCCAGTAACGCAGGGATACTGTGATAGTGCACGCCGAGCAGGGGAAAGAGCAGGGCCAGTAAGCCAAGCCCCTCGGTGAGTATCAACAGGGATATCGGAGAATAGCGCGCGCACAGCTTTTCACTGATGAGGCTGCCGATAAAGCCAGGTAGCGTGGCGAAAAGAAAGGCGAGGGTAAGCAGCGCGGGCGGGGCGGACCATGCTAACAGTAAGCCGAAGACCACCACCTGGGTTACGCCATTTCCCAGTGATGTAAAGATAAAGGCACAGGCCAGCAGGCGCAGCCAGCGGTGGCAGCGCAGCGCTTCAATAAGCGCGTACAAAAGGGTGTTCATGACGATTTCCTTTCAAAAACGATTCAGTCCACGCGGCACTCGTCGCGTGTATGGAAAAAAGTTAATGAAAAGACGTCGTTACATTGGCGGGTTCGTTTTAGATGATGTGGTAAAGAATGTAGCAGGCGAAGGGGAATAAAAAAAGGAGGCCGTCTGGCCTCCTTGTTATTTATTGCTGGCTGCCATTATTTTGCAGCGTTAATAACAGCCCATCGCGGCGCATGGCGGCAGCCTCTTCCGGCTTGTGCTGCTTATCCAGCGAATCGGCAAGCCACGCGTAGTCAAACGCGTCCGGACGCTGTTTCAGCGCTGCACGGAAGGCGAGACTCGCTTCCTGCCATTCACCGTGCTTCATCAGCGACTGGCCCAGCGTACTCCACAGCAGTGGACGGTCGCCGACGGCTTTAATCTGCTGACGCAGCATTTTTTCAATTTGCTCAGGGTTATTGGTTTTCAGACGCGGGATCACCATAACCAGGCGATCGTCATACTGTCGCTTCAGTCCGTCGAGGAGGATCTCCTGCGCCGTGTCATGATCGTCACATTCAATCAGATGTTCTGCCATCGCAACCTGCAACGGAACCTGCTGACGCGTTTTCCGGCTCTGATTCTTCCACCAGGTTTTCAGGCCATCGCTGCCGAGATCGGCACGCGCCTGATCCATCAGGCCAATCCATGCCAGACGCTGAAGTTCATCACGATGTTCATCATCACCGACGTCGGCTTTGGCCATCGACGGAATGATATCCAGCAGTGAACCCCAGGCACCGGTGCGAATATAGGCCTGCTCGGCAAGACGCAGCACTTCCGGGTGGCGTGGCGAGACTTCCAGCAGACGGTCGATACCGTGACGTGCGGCGTGGTTTTCGTTGCGGGCCAGCTGCAGTCGAACGCGGGTGATCTCAACGGGAATCGGGTCTTTCGGAGATAGTTCTGACGCGCGTTCCAGATGCTGGTTGGCGCGGGCTTCGTCACCCCGCTGTTGCGCTGCCTCGGCGGCCAGCAGATAGTTCACCACCGGCTGTTCGGCATGGTCAGCATTTTTCGACATCAGCTTTTCAACCTGCTGATAGTCACCCTCGGCCAGCTTAAGCAGTGCCTGCTCAGTCTGCTTACGGGCGCGGCGGCGTTTACGGCCAACGAACCAGCCACGCGTATGCGCACCGGTACGGAAAATTCGGCGCAGGATCCACTCAACCGCAAGGAGCGCCACCACCCCGAGGATCAGAATGATCACCAGACCCGTTACGCTGGTTTCGATGTTGTAGTTATCGGTCTGGATCAGGACGTAACCCTGATGACCGGCAAGCATCGGCCCCAGCACGATCCCGGCGATCAGCAGGATGAAGAGTAAGAGTACTTTAAGCATCATTACTCTCCTTGTGGCGCGCTTTCAGGCGCTGGCGCGGCGGCAGGGGCCTGGGCGTGAGGTTCTGCCGGAACGCCCGGCTGCGCCAGCAGGTTGCGCACGCGCGTCTGCATCAGTTTCTCCAGAATCGGCTGGCTTTCCAGCTTATCCGGCACGTTCATGGTGATGTTCTGCTGGCTCAGTTTATCAATGTCATCGAGGAAAGCCGTGGTCGTGGCATCATCGGTATTGTAGTAAGCACGTACCCATGTCGAGACGTTATCAAGCGCCTGTTTGTAGGTCTCTTCCTGATGACGCGGCACGGCCTGAGCCGCCACCAGCAGGCGGGAGCGAATGTTTTCGCGCAGATAAATGTCCTGATTCGGCGCTAACAGTGGAACGGCGGTTTCGTCGCGGCGGCGGATAGTAATGAAGCTATCCATAAAGTTCTGCCAGCTTTTTTGCAGGTTCACGCGCCATTCGCTCAGGGAGCTGGAAAGCTCGGTGCCGTCAGAATCCATCGGGGAGTCATCGTCGTTGTTATCCGCCAGCTGCAGGTTATCAATCTGGTTTGAAAGCTGATTGACCTTCAGGATGATGCCATCGTAGTCCACCTGCGAAACGGCAGAGAGGCTGGCGATATCTTCGGTAATGGCACGACGCGCGGTAATGAGGCTCGGATCGTTCATGTCTGCCAGGCTCGCATCAGCGCTTTTCAGCAGCGCGGCGGCGGTGGTGACGTCCTGATCGCTCCAGAGCTTACGTCCGGCCAGCTTCACCAGGAAATCGGCCTGCGAGAGCAGCCAGGTTTTGGCATCGGTACCGGAAATCGTGGCGACTTTCTGCTGCACGTCGTCCAGCTGTTTGGTCAGCTCTTCCTGTTTGCTGTTCGCCTCAGCGAGCGCCGCGGACTGCTGTTTAATCACCGTTTCCAGTTCAGTTTTCTGCGTCTCCTGCGCTTTTTGCAGGGCGGTAAGCTGATTGACCAGCGTGTCGTTGGTCGCTGTCTGGCTGGAACCTTGCTGTTTCACCAGGCCATAGAGACCAACGCCTGCGGCCAGCGCAATGGCGATGGCTATCGCGCTCAGCGCGAGGCTGGTTTTATTGCTGCCGTTCTTCTTCTCAACGGTTTTCTCAGTCGTTTCTGACTGCGGCGTGATGTCCACAGTCTCCCTGGTCTCTTCAACCACGGCGGAGGATTTATCGTGTTCCGTCATTATGGCTTCCCATTATGAGAGTTATTGTAATGCGCGCAGCAGCGCATCGTTGTCAGCGTTATCAGCGATCCGAATATCTTGCCAGCCCAGTTCCCGGGCCTGGTTCGCCAGACGCTCACTGACGACCAGAAGCCGGCAGTGGAGTAACCAGTTTTCACGATACCAAAGGGGCACCAGCGACCAGAGCTGCTGCAGCATTTCACCGCTGGTCACCACCAGGGTCGTAATGCCGCGCATATGCCAGCGCATCGCCTCTTCCGCACCATCGTAATGTTTTGCACAACGCTGATAGCATTCGCAGAACGTGACCTCAGCCCCGCGTTCCCGCAGCGTTTCACCCAACAGTTCGCGCCCGCCGTTACCGCGTAAAATGAGTGCACGCTTTCCGGCAATAGTTTGTAATTCAGGTAATTGTAGCAAGACTTCGCTGATTTCCCGATCTAACGGGTAACGAACGTCTGTTCCGCTTACGGTATGCAACGCCAGTGCCGTTGTACGACCAATCGCAAAATAGTGAGGGGCGGTTGGCCAGTTAAGCCCCTGCTGTTGTAGCTGCGCCTGGGCAAATTCCACCGCATGTTGCGACAGCGCAAACAGCAAGTCGCCCTGCTGGAGGGTATTCATATGGTCGGCAAGCGCGGACAGCTCCCGACCGGGGGAGAATTCAATGAGCGGAAAACTCCAGGCCACCTGCCCCAGTGCGCGCAGACGGCTCACTAATTGCTCTCCTGCGGGAGAAGGGCGGGTGACAAGAATACTCATGCAGGGGGTTCTCCATTATAAACTTCAGCCAGGATCTCACGGGCGCCGTTATCCAGCAGCTCTTCTGCCAGCGACACGCCAAGCTGTTCGGCATCTTGCGCTTTACCGCGACGTTCGCCGCGGACCATCTGTGAACCGTCCGGTGCGCCAACCAGCGCTCGCAGCCACAGTTCACCGTTAATTAATTCAGCATAGCTGCCAATCGGCACCTGACACCCTCCTTCGAGGCGGGTGTTCATGGCGCGCTCGGCGTTAACGCGGATAGCGGTCTCGTCATGGTTCAGCGGGGCAAGCAGCGCGCGGGTACGCACATCATCCAGACGGCATTCTATGCCGACGGCCCCCTGACCCACAGCCGGCAGCGACAGCTCAGGCGGCAACGCGACGCGAATGCGTGACGTCAGCCCCAGGCGCTTCAGACCCGCAACCGCGAGGATAATGGCATCGTAATCGCCGTTATCCAGCTTGCTCAGACGCGTACCAACGTTACCGCGCAGCGAACGAATGATCAGGTCCGGACGACGTTCTGCCAGCTGGCACTGACGACGTAAACTGGACGTGCCAACCACGCTGCCTTCTGGCAACGCATCGAGCGAATCATAGTGATTGGAGACAAACGCATCGCGCGGATCTTCACGCTCGCAAATGGTCACCAGCCCCAGCCCTTCCGGGAACTCGACGGGCACATCTTTCATCGAATGTACGGCGATATCGGCGCGGTTCTCAAGCAATGCCAGTTCCAGCTCTTTGACAAACAGGCCCTTGCCGCCCACTTTAGCCAGTGGCGTATCAAGGATCACGTCACCGCGCGTGACCATCGGCACCAGCTCGACGCACAACCCACTGTGGCAGGCTTCAAGGCGCTGCTTAACATAATGTGCCTGCCAGAGCGCAAGAGGGCTTTGGCGTGTGGCAATTCTCAAAACATTGTCTAACATGCTTGTTACCGTCATTATCAATCGCTAACCATCCTAACATTGTTGACTCTGGGATGGCAGTTTTACGGTGATGAAGAAGAGAGGGACAGGGCGGGGTTCTCGTCAGCCACAGCCGTATTAAGGAATTTACACGTACAGAACGGTGCTACACTGTATGTAGCGCATCTTTCTTTACGGTCAACCGGCAAGGTGTTAAATTGATCACGTTTTAGACCATTTTTTCGTCGGTACCACCATAATGATAAGGGCGAAAAAAGGTAACGGTTCTCTTTTTGTAATACTGCGGGTCCGCTGTTATTTCTGTTTTGAATAGCGTGCGACACCCGGAAACATCAGGCGATACGTCTTGTACCTCTATATTGAGACTCTGAAACAGAGACTGGATGCCATAAACCAACTGCGTGTCGATCGCGCGCTTGCTGCTATGGGCCCTGCTTTCCAGCAGGTATACAGTCTTCTGCCGACATTATTGCACTATCACCATCCGCTGATGCCTGGCTACCTTGACGGTAACGTTCCCAGAGGCATCTGTCTTTTCACGCCTGATGAAACCCAACAACACTACCTGACCGAACTTGAACTCTACCGTGGCATGCCGCCGCAGGAATCACCGAAAGGTGAACTGCCGATTACAGGCGTTTACACCATGGGCAGCACCTCCTCGGTTGGGCAAAGCTGTTCTTCGGACCTGGACATCTGGGTCTGTCATCAGTCCTGGCTCGATAACGACGAGCGTCAGCTGCTGCAACGAAAGTGCAGCCTGCTGGAAAGCTGGGCCGCGTCGCTTGGCGTAGAAGTCAGTTTCTTCCTGATTGATGAAAACCGTTTCCGTCATAACGAAAGTGGCAGTCTGGGTGGTGAAGACTGCGGCTCAACCCAGCACATCTTATTGCTGGACGAGTTTTATCGTACTGCCGTACGCCTGGCCGGTAAGCGTATTCTGTGGAATATGGTGCCGTGCGACGAAGAAGAGCATTACGACGATTACGTAATGTCGTTGTACTCCCAGGGTGTGCTGACACCAAATGAATGGCTGGATCTGGGTGGCCTCAGTTCGCTTTCCGCCGAAGAGTACTTTGGCGCGAGCCTCTGGCAGCTCTATAAAAGCATTGATTCGCCGTATAAGGCCGTGCTGAAAACCCTGCTGCTGGAAGCCTATTCCTGGGAATACCCCACGCCGCGTTTGCTGGCGAAAGATATCAAACAGCGTCTGCACGACGGAGAAATTGTCTCCTACGGGCTGGATGCTTACTGCATGATGCTTGAACGCGTCACCGAATACCTGAAAGCCATTGATGACACCACGCGTCTCGATCTGGTGCGTCGATGTTTCTATCTCAAAGTCTGTGAAAAACTCAGCCGCGAACGCGCATGCGTGGGCTGGCGTCGTGAAGTGGTCAGTCAGTTGGTGAAAGAGTGGGGATGGGACGAAGAACGTCTGTCGATGCTTGATAACCGCGCCAACTGGAAAATCGATCAGGTGCGTGAAGCGCACAACGAACTGCTCGATGCCATGATGCAAAGCTACCGCAACCTTATCCGCTTTGCGCGTCGTAACAATCTCAGCGTTTCCGCCAGCCCGCAGGACATCGGGGTGTTGACGCGTAAACTGTATGCGGCGTTTGAAGCATTGCCGGGTAAAGTCACGCTGGTTAACCCGCAGATTTCACCGGACCTGTCAGAACCGAACCTGACCTTTATCTATGTGCCGCCGGGCCGCGCAAACCGCACCGGGTGGTACCTGTACAACCGTGCGCCAAGCATGGACTCGATCATCAGCCATCAGCCGCTGGAATATAACCGCTACCTGAACAAGCTGGTGGCCTGGGCCTGGTTCAACGGCCTGCTGACCTCGCGTACCCGGCTGTTTATCAAAGGCAACGAGGTTGTCGATTTAGCCAAACTGCAGGAGATGGTGGCGGATGTCTCCCACCACTTCCCGCTGCGTCTGCCGGCACCGACGCCAAAAGCGCTCTACAGTCCGTGTGAAATTCGCCATCTGGCGATCATCGTCAACCTGGAATATGACCCGACGGCGGCCTTCCGCAATCAGGTGGTCCATTTTGATTTCCGCAAGCTGGATGTCTTTAGCTTTGGCGAGCAGCAAAACTGCCTGGTGGGCAGCGTAGACCTGCTGTACCGCAACTCGTGGAACGAAGTGCGTACTCTGCACTTCAACGGCGAGCAGGCGATGATCGAAGCGCTGAAAACGATTCTTGGCAAGATGCACCAGGACGCTGCGCCGCCGGACAGCGTTGAGGTGTTCTGCTATAGCCAGCATCTGCGCGGTCTGATCCGTACCCGTGTGCAGCAGCTGGTTTCAGAGTGCATCGAACTGCGCCTCTCCAGTACCCGTCAGGAAACCGGTCGCTTTAAAGCGCTGCGCGTCTCCGGACAGACCTGGGGCCTGTTCTTCGAGCGCCTGAATGTTTCAGTACAGAAGCTGGAAAACGCCATCGAGTTCTACGGCGCCATTTCGCACAACAAGCTGCATGGCCTGTCAGTGCAGGTGGAAACCAACCACGTGAAACTGCCACAGGTCGTGGATGGCTTTGCGAGCGAAGGGATTATTCAGTTCTTCTTTGAAGAGTCGGGTGACGACGCCGGTTTCAACATCTACATCCTGGATGAGACGAACCGCGCTGAGGTTTATCACCACTGTGAAGGCAGTAAAGAGGAGCTGGTGCGCGACGTCAGCCGCTTCTATTCGTCCTCACATGACCGCTTTACCTACGGCTCCAGCTTCATCAACTTTAACCTGCCGCAGTTCTACCAGATTGTGAATGTAGACGGACGTTCGCAGGTGATTCCGTTCCGTACGCAGGCCGTTACGCCAGCGGTTCCCGCCAGCCAGGACACTACCCCGCTGTTGCAGCAGTATTTCTCCTGACAGTTTTTGCCCGGTATGCAGCGCACCACCGGGCAAAACAGACTCAACGAAAACGCACGTCTTCACCTGCCTGCGCGGTCGCCGCCTGTTCCAGCAGGTCCCAGAACGTTTCGCCGCTACGGTCACACACCCATTCGCCCTCTTTCAGATCGAAATGGTAGCCACCCTGTTTGGCGGCCAGCCAGACCTGGTGAAGCGGCTCCTGGCGGTTAATAATAATTTTGCTGCCGTTTTCGAAGCTCAGGGTCAGAATGCCGCCGTTGATCTCACAATCGATATCGCTGTCGCCGTCCCAGTCGTCAAGCCGCTCTTCGATGGTCATCCATAAGGTGTCTGCAAGGCGATGGAATTCACTGTCGTTCATGGTTTTGTTCCTGTTTTTCGTGATGCCGGCAGTATAACGCTAAATAATTCCCGTTGCAGGAAAGCGGCAAACTCTTGCTTTTGTGTCTTCTCCTGCGATGATAGAAACAGATTTGAACTTACGGGCAACTTTATAATGAAAAACGTTTTCCGAACGCTTGCCGTTCTCATCACGCTGTTTAGTCTGACGGGCTGTGGACTGAAGGGACCGCTTTACTTCCCGCCAGCGGATAAAACGGCGCCGCCGCCGACGAAACCTGTGCAAAGCGGTATTGAGTCTTCCACGCCAGACACGAACGATCGTGGCAATAATGGTGGTCCGACTCAGGTTAATCTCTGACGATTACGTTCTGTACCCGCGCAATGGAGCGAATGATGCAGTTCTCTAAGATGCATGGCCTTGGCAACGATTTTATGGTCGTCGACGCGGTAACGCAGAATGTCTTTTTCTCCCCGGAACTGATCCGCCGCCTGGCGGATCGGCATCTGGGCGTGGGGTTCGATCAGCTGCTGGTGGTTGAGCCGCCATACGATCCTGACCTCGATTTCCACTACCGTATTTTTAACGCTGACGGCAGTGAAGTCTCCCAGTGCGGCAACGGTGCGCGCTGTTTTGCCCGCTTTGTCCGCCTGAAAGGGCTGACGAACAAGCGCGATATCCGCGTCAGTACCGCGAATGGTCGCATGGTGCTCAGCGTCACCGATGACGATCTGGTTCGCGTGAATATGGGCGAGCCGAACTTTGAACCTTCCGCCGTGCCGTTTCGCGCAAACAAAGCGGAAAAGACCTATATTATGCGTGCGGCCGAGCAGACAGTATTGTGTGGCGTCGTCTCGATGGGAAACCCACACTGCGTGATTCAGGTTGATGATGTGGAGACCGCCGCCGTTGAAACCCTCGGCCCGGTGCTGGAAAGCCATGAACGCTTCCCGGAACGCGCGAACATTGGTTTTATGCAGGTGGTGAAGCGTGAACACATCCGTCTGCGGGTGTATGAACGCGGCGCGGGCGAAACCCAGGCCTGCGGAAGCGGTGCCTGCGCGGCGGTGGCCGTCGGCATCGCTCAGGGGTTACTGGCAGAAGAGGTTCGCGTGGAGTTACCAGGCGGTCGTCTTGATATCGCCTGGAAAGGACCGGGTCATCCGCTGTTTATGACTGGCCCGGCGGTACATGTCTATGACGGGTTTATCCATCTATGAAGCAACCAGGGGAAGAACTGCAGGAAACGGTGACGGAACTGGACGACAGTGCTGTTGTTGATTATCTGCTGAACAATCCCGCGTTTTTTATTCGCAATGCACGTCTTGTCGAACAGATGCGCGTGCCGCATCCGGTGCGCGGGACCGTGTCGCTGGTCGAATGGCACATGGCTCGCGCGCGCAACCACATCAATCAGCTTGAAGAGAACATGACGCTGCTCATGGAACAGGCGAACAATAACGAAAGCCTGTTCTATCGACTGCTGCATCTGCAGGCGCGTCTGGCCTCGGCCCACAGCCTTGACGAGTTTCTCAGCCGTTTCCACCGCTGGGCGCGAGAACTGGGGCTTGCAGGCGCAACCCTTCGTCTCTTCCCCGACCGCTGGCGCATTGGTGCACCGTCTGGTTTCACCCATCTGGCGCTGAGCCGTCAGGCGTTTGAGCCGCTACGTATTCAGCGCCTGGGTCATCAACATCACTATCTGGGGCCGCTGAACGGACCAGAATTGCTGGTGGTATTGCCAGAAGCCAAAGCGATTGGCTCGGTGGCCATGTCATTGATGGGGCGCGATGGCGACTTAGGCGTGATGTTATTTACCAGTCGCGACGCGCATCACTATGAGCAGGGGCAAGGTACGCACCTGTTGCAGGAGATCGCCCTGATGCTGCCTGAGCTGCTGGAGCGCTGGATTGAGCGCGTATGACGGACGGACTTCTTGCCACTGACGTCGCGCGATTTCTGCGCTACCTGGGGGTTGAACGTCAGCTTAGCCCCATAACGCTGCTGAACTATCAGCGTCAGCTTGATGCCATCATGCAGATTGCCGATGAAATCGGCCTGAAAAGCTGGCAACAATGTGACGCTGCGACGGTTCGTGGCGTCGTCGTGCGTAGCCGCAGGAAAGGGTTAGGTCCGGCGAGTCTGGCGCTCAGGCTCTCTGCCCTGCGCAGTTTCTTCGACTGGCTGGTGAGCCAGGGCAGCCTTAAAGCCAACCCGGCGAAAGGCATTGCCACGCCAAAAGCACCGCGTCATCTGCCTAAAAATATCGACGTCGATGATGTCAATCGCCTGCTGGATATCGATCTTAACGATCCGCTGGCGGTGCGTGACCGCGCGATGCTGGAGGTGATGTACGGTGCCGGACTGCGTCTGTCTGAACTGGTCAATCTCGATATAAAACATCTCGATCTGGATACCGGCGAAGTGTGGGTGATGGGCAAGGGCAGCAAAGAGCGCCGCCTGCCGATTGGTCGCAACGCTGTCGCCTGGATTGAGCACTGGCTTGACCTGCGCGGGCTGTTTGGCGCGGAAGAAGATGCGCTGTTCCTGTCGAAACTCGGCAAGCGGATCTCGGCGCGTAACGTGCAGAAGCGTTTTGCGGAGTGGGGCATTAAGCAGGGGCTGAACAGCCATGTTCACCCGCACAAGCTGCGCCACTCTTTTGCGACCCACATGCTTGAATCAAGCGGCGATCTGCGCGGCGTGCAGGAACTGCTCGGCCACGCGAATTTGTCCACCACCCAGATTTATACCCACTTAGACTTCCAGCACCTTGCCTCGGTGTATGACGCGGCGCATCCACGCGCCAAACGGGGGAAATAATGCGTTTTTACCGCCCACTGGGTCAGATATCAGCCCTTACCTTTGACCTTGATGACACCCTTTATGATAACCGCCAGGTGATCCTGCGTACCGAGCAGGAGTCGCTGACGTTTGTGCAGAACTATCACCCGGCGCTGAAGACGATGCAGAACAAGGACTTCCAGCAGCTGCGTCAGACCCTGCGGGAGACCGAGCCGGACATTTACCATGACGTGACCGAATGGCGTCGACGTGCGGTTGAACAGGCGATGCTGAATGTTGGCATGAGCGCGCGTGATGCGGCGATAGGGGCTGAAGCGTCCATGGAAAACTTCGCCAAATGGCGCAGCCGTATTGATGTGCCACAGGAGACCCACGATACGCTGGCCGTGCTGGCAGAGAAGTGGCCGCTGGTGGCGATTACCAATGGCAATGCCCAGCCTGAGCTGTTTGGTCTTGGCGATTATTTTGAGTTTGTGCTGCGCGCGGGCCCGCACGGGCGCTCGAAACCGTTTAACGATATGTATCACCTGGCGGCGGAAAAACTGAACCTGCCGCTCGGCGAAATGTTGCATGTGGGTGATGACCTGACCACGGACGTGGCCGGGGCGATCCGCTGCGGCATGCAGGCCTGCTGGATCAAGCCGGAAAACGCTGACCTGATGACAACGCCGGACAGCCGTCTTCTGCCGCACGTGGAAATTTCACGGTTGGCATCCCTCACGACGCTGATATAATCATCAATTGTTCTGTATAAATTAACAGGGTTTTGGCGAAGGAATCACATTCGCCTGCCTGACATTACGTGACGGTGCCAATGGACGTTTCTTACCTGCTCGACAGCCTTAATGACAAACAGCGTGACGCGGTTGCCGCTTCGCGCACCAACATGCTGGTGCTGGCTGGGGCGGGCAGTGGTAAGACGCGCGTGCTGGTACACCGTATTGCGTGGCTGCAGAGCGTGGAAAACTGCTCGCCGTACTCCATTATGGCGGTGACGTTTACCAACAAGGCGGCGGCAGAGATGCGCCACCGAATCGCACAGCTGATGGGCACCAGCCAGGGCGGCATGTGGGTGGGTACTTTCCACGGTCTGGCGCATCGCCTGCTGCGGGCGCACCATATGGACGCTAACCTGCCGCAGGATTTCCAGATCCTCGACAGCGAAGATCAGCTGCGTCTGCTGAAGCGTCTTATCAAGGCGATGAATCTCGACGAGAAGCAGTGGCCGCCGCGTCAGGCAATGTGGTACATCAACGGCCAGAAAGACGAAGGGCTGCGTCCGCACCATATTCAGAGCTTCGGCAACCCGGTCGAGCAAACCTGGCAGAACGTTTATAAAGCCTACCAGGAGGCGTGCGATCGCGCAGGTCTGGTGGACTTTGCTGAGCTGCTGCTGCGTGCGCACGAGCTGTGGCTCAACAAACCGCATATCCTGCAGCACTATCGTGAACGCTTCACCAATATTCTGGTGGACGAATTCCAGGATACCAACAACATCCAGTATGCATGGATCCGCCTGCTGGCCGGTGATACCGGCAAGGTGATGATCGTTGGTGATGACGATCAGTCCATCTATGGCTGGCGTGGGGCGCAGGTGGAAAACATTCAGCGCTTCCTCAATGATTTCCCCGGTGCTCAGACCATCCGTCTGGAGCAGAACTACCGTTCGACCAGCAACATTCTGAGCGCCGCCAACGCCCTGATTGAGAACAACAACGGGCGTCTCGGTAAAAAGCTGTGGACCGATGGCGTTGACGGTGAACCGATCTCTATCTACTGCGCATTCAACGAACTTGATGAAGCGCGCTTTGTGGTGAACCGTATTAAAACCTGGCAGGACAACGGTGGCGCGCTGGAGCAGTGTGCCATTCTCTATCGCAGCAACGCCCAGTCGCGCGTGCTGGAAGAGGCGTTGCTGCAGGTGAGTATGCCGTACCGCATTTACGGTGGCATGCGCTTCTTTGAACGTCAGGAGATCAAAGACGCGCTCTCGTATCTGCGTCTGATCGCAAACCGTAATGACGATGCGGCGTTTGAGCGCGTGGTGAACACCCCAACTCGCGGCATCGGTGACCGTACCCTGGACGTGGTGCGTCAGGCCTCCCGCGATCGCCAACTGACACTCTGGCAGGCGTGCCGCGAGCTGTTGCAGGAGAAAGCGCTCGCCGGACGTGCAGCCAGCGCCTTACAGCGCTTCCTGGAGCTGATTGATGCCCTGGCACAGGAAACGGCCGATATGCCTCTGCACGTACAGACCGACCGGGTGATTAAAGACTCCGGCCTGCGCACCATGTATGAGCAGGAGAAAGGCGAAAAGGGCCAGACCCGTATTGAGAACTTAGAGGAACTGGTGACGGCAACGCGCCAGTTCAGCTACAACGAAGAAGACGAAGATTTGATGCCGCTGCAGGCGTTCCTCTCCCACGCGGCGCTGGAAGCGGGCGAAGGGCAGGCAGACACCTGGCAGGATGCGGTTCAACTTATGACCCTGCACTCCGCCAAAGGTCTGGAGTTCCCGCAGGTGTTTATCGTCGGGATGGAAGAGGGGATGTTCCCGAGCCAGATGTCGCTGGATGAAGGTGGGCGTCTGGAGGAGGAGCGTCGTCTGGCCTATGTTGGCGTGACGCGCGCGATGCAAAAGCTGACGCTGACCTATGCCGAAACCCGACGCCTGTACGGCAAAGAGGTGTATCACCGTCCGTCGCGCTTTATCGGCGAACTGCCGGAAGAGTGCGTGGAAGAGGTGCGCCTGCGCGCCAGTATCAGCCGCCCGGTCAGCCATCAGCGTATGGGCTCGCCGATTGCTGAAACGGACACCGGCTACAAGCTGGGTCAGCGCGTGCGTCATGCTAAGTTTGGTGAAGGCACCATCGTCAATCTGGAAGGTAGCGGCGAGCACAGCCGCCTGCAGGTGGCGTTCCAGGGGCAAGGTATCAAATGGCTGGTGGCAGCCTACGCCAGGCTGGAAACTGTGTAACTTTCAGAAAAATATCATTATTTTGTAATAATCTGCTAGCCTTATACGTTGAAGGTCAATTAATGCCCTTCAGCGTTCCGTTGCGTGTTGACGCCACTATTACTGCTGGCGTAACATGCGCGCACGATTACGCTAAGAGGACATTCGCCTTGGACACACCCAGTAGATACTGGCTCAATTCCCTGTCATCCAGGAACAACTCCTAAGGCTATCTCCTCTTGCTGATGGCCTTAGTGGTTGTCAGCGACCTGCATTATTCCCGTCGCGCTGAGTCAGGCTGTTTAATGGTCTGAAACCCAATTTGTTTCTGTGTGCCCACCGAACTGTCCGATATTTTTTGCATTGGGAGTCCCGGTCATGTTGAGCGCATTTCAACTCGAAAATAACCGACTGACTCGGCTTGAAGCCGAAGAGTCACAGCCCCTCATTGATGCCGTATGGGTGGATCTGGTCGAGCCGGACGACGATGAGCGCCTTCGCGTACAATCTGAGCTGGGGCAAAGCCTGGCAACCCGCCCGGAACTGGAAGACATCGAAGCATCTGCTCGTTTTTTTGAAGATGAAGACGGTCTGCATATTCACTCCTTCTTCTTCTTTGAAGACGCCGACGATCACGCAGGTAACTCCACCGTGGCGTTTACCATTCGTGACGGTCGCCTGTTTACCCTGCGCGAGCGTGAGCTGCCCGCGTTTCGTCTCTACCGCATGCGCGCCCGTAGCCAGGCGATGGTCGACGGCAATGCCTACGAACTGCTGCTGGACCTGTTTGAAACCAAAATCGAACAGCTGGCGGATGAAATTGAAAACATCTACAGCGACCTGGAAAAGCTGAGCCGCGTCATCATGGAAGGTCATCAGGGCGATGAATACGACGAAGCGCTCTCGACGCTGGCAGAGCTGGAAGATATCGGCTGGAAGGTGCGTTTGTGTCTGATGGATACCCAGCGCGCGCTGAACTTCCTGGTGCGTAAGGCGCGTCTGCCGGGCGGTCAGCTGGAGCAGGCGCGTGAGATCCTGCGCGATATCGAATCCCTGCTGCCGCACAATGAATCGTTGTTCCAGAAGGTCAACTTCCTGATGCAGGCAGCGATGGGCTTTATCAATATCGAGCAGAACCGCATCATCAAGATCTTCTCGGTGGTCTCGGTGGTCTTCCTGCCACCGACGCTGGTGGCCTCGAGCTACGGGATGAACTTTGAGTTTATGCCGGAGCTTAAGTGGAGCTTTGGCTACCCTGGCGCGATTATCTTTATGATCCTCGCCGGGCTGGCGCCGTACCTCTACTTCAAGCGCCGTAACTGGCTGTAAACATCGGGCGGGTGGCATTGTGCCTGCCCGCCTCATTACCGCTTACAATCCTTTGCGCGTTCTGCGCTGGGTATAAAGGGCGTCTGCAACAAAAATCGCCAGCGCCACCCAGATAAAGGCAAACGTCACCATCTTATCTGCGCCCGGTACTTCGCCGTAAAACACCACTGCCAGCAGGAACATCAGCGTCGGACCGATGTACTGAAAGAAGCCCAGCGTGGAGAGACGCAGGCGCGTTGCGGCACCGGTGAAGCACAGCAGAGGAATGGTGGTTACCACACCGGCCGCCATCAGCATCAAATTCAACGACAACGGGTTACTGCCCATATGGCTGGTTGCGCTGTCGGCAATACCAAACAGGTAAATCGCCGCGACCGGCAATAGCCACAGGGTTTCAAACAGCATCCCGGTCTGCGCTTCAACGGCTATTTTCTTCCGGACCAGCCCGTAAAACGCAAAGCTGAACGCCAGGCCCAGAGCGATCACGGGCAGCGAACCGAAGGTCCACAGTTGAACCAGCACGCCGCAAAAAGCGAGGATGACCGCCAGCCACTGCATGCGACGGAAACGCTCGCCCAGGAAAATCATGCCCAGAACAATGTTGACCAGGGGATTAATAAAATAGCCCAGGCTCGCTTCGAGCATGTGATGGTTATTGACTGCCCAGATAAAGAGCAGCCAGTTGCCGCCTATCAGCACGGCTGAGAGGGCCAGCAGAAACACCTTTTTCGGCGTTTTCAGCAGCGTTTTGACGCCAGACCACTGACGGCTAACGCTCATCAGCGCGATCATAAAGAAAAACGACCAAATCACACGGTGTGTGAGGATCTCGTCAGCGGGTACGTAAGCGATAAACTTGAAGTACGCCGGTGCGATACCCCAAATAAAATAAGCGGCAAGGGCGAGTAGTACGCCCTGCCGCGTTTGTTTAGCATCCATCGGGATAATCCGTTACAAAAAAGTGAATTAATTTTACCCGATTTTAGGGTTTCAACCCACCATATAAGTGGCAGTTGCGCTGGCGATATAGACCTGCTCTTCGTTATGCAATTCAACGCGGGCGACGGCAACCTTATTCCCGGCGCGCAGCAGGCTGCTGGTGGCGGTAAAACGGTTTCCGCGCCCGGGACGCAGGTAATCGACGCGTAAATCGATGGTGCCCATACGCGACAAACGCTGGCGCAACTCGTCTTCATTGATGGTGTCATGGCGTGTCAGCGTACTGCCCACACAAACCAGGCCCGCCGCCACATCCAGCGCTGAGGCAATCACCCCGCCGTGCAAAATACTCTGCGCCCAGTTGCCTACCATCATCGGCTGGTTGTTGAAGCTGAGCTGGGCAAACGCTTTTTCGTAGCGCTCGAGTTCCAGACCCAGTGCACGGTTAAACGGCATATGGTAAACAAAAATCTCGCCCACGAGTTTTAACGCTTCTTCGGCGGTAAGCATGGCTGACATGAGGCATCACATCCTTATTGTTAATAAAATGTTGATTTTATGCTTCAGCAATAAGGAATTCCACTTTCAGAAACGAGGATGCAGCAGTTGTCGCAGAAGTATGTAGAATATCCGCCACATAACAATTCAACTAATTAACTCTTTGCAGGAGAACACCACCGATGCGGACGTATCTGGCCTGGTTACTGGCGGCGGTTGCGCTGCCCCTCACAGCATATGCCCAGGAAGCGACGATTAAAGAAGTTCACGATCAACCTGCCGTGCAGGGCAGCATTATCGCGAACCTTCTTCAGGAACATGATAATCCGTTCACGCTGTATCCGTATGACACCAACTACGTGATATACACGCAGACCAGCGATCTCAACAAAGAGGCGATAAGCTCCTATAACTGGTCCGATAATGCGCGTAAAGACGAAGTGAAGTTCCAGTTAAGTCTCGCGTTCCCGTTCTGGCGCGGCATTCTGGGACCGAATTCGGTGCTCGGCGCCTCTTACACGCAGAAATCCTGGTGGCAGCTTTCCAACAGTGGCGAATCTTCACCGTTCCGTGAAACCAACTATGAGCCGCAGCTGTTCCTCGGTTTTGCGACCGATTATGAATTCGCGGGCTGGACGCTGCGTGACATCGAGGTGGGCTTTAACCACGATTCAAACGGACGCTCCGACCCTACCTCGCGCAGCTGGAACCGTGCCTATACGCGACTGATGGCGCAAAACGGCAACTGGATGGCGGAAGTGAAGCCGTGGTTTGTGGTGGGCGATACCGACGACAACCCGGATATCACCAAATATATGGGTTACTATCAGCT
This sequence comes from Enterobacter sp. V89_11, assembly GCF_029967775.1. Taxonomy (NCBI): domain Bacteria; kingdom Pseudomonadati; phylum Pseudomonadota; class Gammaproteobacteria; order Enterobacterales; family Enterobacteriaceae; genus Enterobacter; species Enterobacter sp. V89_11. Next base: position 18,631 of record NZ_JASCAN010000021.1, read on the forward strand.
CAAAATCGGCTATCAGTTGGGTGACGCGGTGCTGAGCGCCAAAGGCCAGTACAACTGGAACACCGGTTACGGTGGCGCGGAACTGGGCCTCAGTTATCCGGTGAGCAAGCACGTTCGCCTCTATACTCAGGTTTACAGCGGTTACGGCGAGTCGCTTATCGATTACAACTTCAACCAGACCCGTGTAGGTGTGGGCGTGATGCTGAACGATATTTTCTAGGCAGCTCGAATGTTTTTTCGTTAAACGTTGAAGTTTCTCTCTCAGGCGCTGAAAATAGCGCCTGTTTTATTTCTGGCAAATGGGGTTAACGTGGCGCAGGCGGAAGTATTGAATCAGGAATCGCTGGCTAAACAGGTTTTGCATGAAACCTTTGGCTACCAGCAGTTCCGCCCTGGCCAGGAAACCATCATTGAAACCGTGCTGGAAGGCCGCGATTGTCTGGTGGTCATGCCTACCGGCGGCGGTAAATCCCTCTGCTATCAGGTGCCCGCGCTGGTGCTCAACGGCCTGACGGTCGTGGTATCGCCTCTTATTTCCCTGATGAAAGATCAGGTCGATCAGCTCCTTGCCAACGGCGTGGCAGCGGCCTGTCTTAACTCCAGCCAGACCCGCGAGCAGCAGCAAGAGGTCATGGCCGGTTGCCGTACCGGGCAGGTTCGCCTGCTGTATATCGCGCCGGAACGTCTGATGCTGGATAACTTCCTCGATCATCTGTCGCACTGGAATCCGGTCCTGCTGGCGGTGGATGAAGCCCACTGTATCTCCCAGTGGGGACATGATTTCCGCCCGGAATATGCGGCGCTCGGCCAGCTCCGTCAGCGTTTTCCCGAACTGCCGTTTATGGCGCTCACCGCGACGGCAGATGACACCACGCGTCAGGATATCGTCCGGCTGCTGGGGCTGAACGATCCGCTGATTCAGGTCAGCAGCTTCGACCGCCCGAACATCCGCTACATGCTGATGGAAAAATTCAAGCCGCTGGATCAGCTTCTGCGCTACGTGCAGGAGCAGCGCGGGAAGTCCGGCATCATCTACTGCAACAGCCGCGCGAAGGTGGAAGACACGGCCGCGCGCCTGCAGAACCGTGGTTTTAGCGCCGCCGCCTACCATGCCGGGCTGGAAAACGCGGTTCGCGCCGATGTGCAGGAGAAATTCCAGCGCGATGACCTGCAGATTGTGGTGGCGACGGTGGCGTTCGGAATGGGGATCAACAAGCCGAACGTGCGCTTCGTCGTACACTTCGACATTCCGCGCAATATCGAATCGTACTACCAGGAAACTGGCCGCGCCGGGCGTGATGGACTGCCTGCAGAAGCCATGCTGTTTTACGATCCGGCCGACATGGCGTGGCTGCGCCGTTGTCTGGAAGAGAAACCGCAGGGCCAACTGCAGGATATCGAACGCCACAAGCTCAACGCGATGGGCGCGTTTGCCGAAGCGCAAACCTGCCGCCGTCTGGTGCTGCTCAACTACTTTGGCGAGGGGCGTCAGGAGCCGTGCGGCAACTGCGATATCTGTCTTGACCCACCAAAGCAATACGATGGCCTGATGGATGCGCGCAAAGCGCTCTCGACCATCTATCGTGTGAACCAGCGCTTCGGCATGGGCTACGTGGTGGAAGTGTTGCGTGGGGCGAATAACCAGCGTATCCGCGACATGGGACACGATAAGCTGCCCGTCTACGGTATCGGCAAAGACCAGAGCCACGAGCACTGGGTGAGCATCATCCGTCAGCTGATTCACCTGGGCTTTGCCACGCAAAACATTGCCCAACACTCCGCGCTTCAGCTTACCGAAGCGGCACGTCCGGTGCTGCGCGGGGATATCGAACTGAAGCTCGCGGTTCCGCGCGTTGTCGCCCTGAAGCCGCGGGTGATGCAAAAATCGTACGGCGGCAATTACGACCGCAAGCTGTTTGCCAAACTGCGCAAGCTGCGTAAAGCCATTGCTGATGAAGAGAACATTCCGCCCTACGTGGTCTTCAACGATGCGACGCTTATCGAGATGGCAGAGCAGACGCCGCTCAGCGCCAGCGAAATGCTCAGCGTCAACGGTGTTGGTACGCGCAAGCTGGAGCGCTTTGGCAAAGAGTTTATGGCGCTTATCCGCGCTCATGTCGACGGTGACGATGAGGAGTAGTCAGCCAGCCTAAAAAATGTCAGGATGGTGACTCACTTAATTATTTCCCTGCGAGTTAATTATGTTAATGCTATTTCTTACCGTGGCGTTAGTGCACATCGTTGCGCTCATGAGCCCGGGTCCTGACTTTTTCTTCGTGTCCCAAACCGCCGTCAGCCGCTCCCGCAAAGAAGCGATGATGGGGGTACTGGGTATCACCATGGGCGTTATGGTCTGGGCGGCCGTGGCGCTGCTTGGTCTGAACCTGATTCTGGCGAAGATGGCCTGGTTGCACAACATCATCATGGTTGGCGGGGGGCTTTACCTTTGCTGGATGGGCTACCAGATGCTGCGCGGGGCGTTGAAGAAAGAAGAGAAAAAGCCGGAAGAGCCGAAAGTTGAGCTGGCAACGGGCGGCCGGAGTTTTATTAAAGGGCTGCTCACCAACCTGGCGAACCCAAAAGCGATTATCTATTTCGGCTCCGTGTTCTCCCTGTTTGTGGGTGACAACGTGGGTGCGGGTGCGCGTTGGGGCATCTTCCTGCTGATCGTGGTGGAAACTTTTGCGTGGTTTACCGTAGTTGCCAGCCTGTTTGCCTTACCGGCGATGCGCCGCGGTTACCAGCGTATTGCGAAGTGGATTGACGGCTTCGCCGGCGCGTTGTTCGCCGGCTTTGGCATTCATCTCATCATTTCTCGCTAAGCATGACGCGCTGACGCAAGCAGCGCGCCTACCAGCATAAACAGCGAACCAAAGACTTTGTTCAGGGCCTTCATCTGCTTAGGCCCTTTAATCCACACAGCAATCCGCTGCGCCAGCGTCGCGTAACCAATCATCACGATGATATCGACAACAATGGTGGTCGCACCCAGCACCACGTACTGCATGACCTGTGGCTGATGCGGGACGATAAACTGCGGGAACAGCGCGGCGAGGAAAACAATACTTTTCGGGTTGGTCAGGTTCACAAACACCGCGCGTTTAAACAGGCGTCCGCGTGTTTGCGTCTGGGCGAGCGTATTAAGATCAATTGAGCCTGCTGCACGCCACTGCTGAATACCAAGCCAAATCAGGTACGCGGCACCGGCCCATTTCAGCACGTCAAAGGCCAGTACCGAGCGGGAGAACAGCGTACCCAGACCAATGCCCACCAGCACGATATGAATGCCCAGACCGGTCTGCAAACCGGCAATGGACGCCGCGGCACCGCGATAGCCGTGGTTGATGGAGGTGGTCATGGTGTTAATGGCGCCTGAACCTGGGGAAAGGCTAAGGATGATGGATGTCAGCAGATAAGCGAACCACCACTCGAAGGTCATTTGAAACTCCCGAATTGTCTGTTTTTATGCCACAATACGCTATTGTTACGTCATTTTGTGACCGGTGACGAAAAAACGATATTCCTTGGCTTACGGGGGTGGAAACCCGATGTTTCAGCAGAAAAAGGACTGGGAAACACGAGAAAACGCATTTGCTGCTTTCTCTATGGGGCCGCTGACCGATTTCTGGCGTCAGCGTGAGGAAGATGAGTTTACGGGTGTTGGCGATGTTCCGGTACGCTTTGTGCGTTTCCATGATGAGAAAAACGATCGGGTGATCGTGGTCTGTCCGGGACGTATCGAGAGCTACATCAAATACGCTGAACTGGCCTATGACCTGTTCCATCTGGGCTTCGATGTGTTGATTATCGACCATCGCGGGCAGGGGCTTTCTGGCCGCTTATTGTCGGACACGCATCGCGGTCATGTGGATAACTTCAGCGATTACGTCGACGATCTTGCCGCCTTCTGGCAGCAGGAAGTTCAGCCGGGCCCGTGGCGTAAGCGCTATATTCTGGCGCACTCCATGGGTGGGGCGATTTCGACGCTGTTTTTACAGCGCTATGACCACCAGTGTGATGCCATTGCGCTCACCGCGCCGATGTATGGCATCGTCATGCGTTTTCCGGACTGGATGGTGCGCCATATTCTCGACTGGGCTGAGGGCCATCAGCGCATTCGTGAAGGGTATGCCATCGGGACAGGGCGCTGGCGCGCGCTGCCGTTTGCCCTCAACGTATTGACCCATAGCCGGCAGCGTTATCGCCGTAACCTGCGTTTTTATGCCGATGAACCGCGCCTGCGCGTCGGTGGCCCGACATATCACTGGGTGCGGGAAGGGATCCTTGCCGGTGAACAGGTGCTTGCTGGTGTTGGTAAAGATGATACGCCGACACTTCTGATTCAGGCTGAAGAAGAACGTGTGGTGGATAACCGCATGCATGACCGCTTTTGTGAACTCCGCGCTGCCGCCGGTCACCCTTGCGAAGGGGGTAAACCGCTGGTCATCAACGGCGCGTACCATGAGATCCTTTTTGAAAAGGACGCTATGCGCTCAGTCGCGCTAAACGCCATTGTTGAATTTTTCGACAGGCATAATTGATTGTTGTTTTACCACCAGAGGTTGAAATCCCTATGTACCAGGTTGTTGCATCTGATTTAGATGGCACGCTGCTTTCGCCCGACCATACCCTGTCGCCTTACGCGAAAGAGACCTTAAAGCTTCTGACCGCCCGCGGAGTGAACTTCGTGTTTGCCACCGGCCGCCACCACGTGGACGTGGGGCAGATCCGCGATAATCTTGAGATCAAATCGTACATGATCACCTCCAACGGTGCGCGCGTACACGATACCGATGGCAACCTGATCTTTACGCATAACCTGGATCGCGACATTGCCGCCGATCTGTTCGGCGTAGTGCATAACAACCCGGACATTATCACTAACGTTTATCGCGATGACGACTGGTTCATGAATCGCCATCGCCCGGATGAAATGCGTTTCTTCAAGGAAGCGGTATTTAACTATTCCCTGTACGAGCCAGGCCTGCTGGAGCCGGAAGGGATCAGCAAGGTGTTCTTTACCTGCGAAAGCCACGAAGCGTTGCTGCCGCTGGAACAGGCGATTAATGCGCGTTGGGGTGACCGCGTCAACGTGAGTTTCTCGACCCTGACCTGTCTGGAAGTTATGGCGGGGGGAGTTTCCAAAGGGCACGCGCTGGAAGCCGTGGCGAAACGTCTGGGCTTCGAACTGAAAGACTGTATCGCCTTCGGTGATGGTATGAACGACGCCGAAATGCTCTCTATGGCGGGCAAAGGCTGCATTATGCAGAATGCACACCAGCGTCTGAAAGACCTGCACCCGGAACTGGAAGTGATTGGGTCTAACGCTGACAACGCAGTACCAAAATACCTGCGTAAACTGTTCCTTGAATAATCTTCATTTGATTGTTTATCGCTCAGTTGTCAACTAAAGAGTTCGCTACAATGCCTGTCCTTCTTTCTGAGAGACAAGCATTGTGGCGCTACTCATTATTACCACTATCCTGTGGGCCTTCTCTTTTAGCCTGATTGGCGAATACCTCGCCGGGCACGTCGACAGCTACTTCTCGGTGCTGATGCGCGTGGGGCTGGCGGCGCTGGTATTCCTGCCCTTTCTGCGTACACGCGGGCAATCGCTGAAGACCATTTTGCTGTACATGCTGGTGGGGGCGATGCAGCTCGGCATCATGTACCTGTTCAGCTTCCGGGCTTACGTCTACCTGTCTGTCTCTGAATTTCTGCTTTTCACCGTGCTTACGCCGCTCTATATCACGCTGATTTACGATCTGCTCAGCAAACGTCGTTTGCGCTGGGGATATCTGTTGAGCGCGGCGCTGGCGGTGATCGGGGCGGCGATTATTCGCTACGACAAAGTGAGCGACCACTTCTGGACCGGGCTGATGTTCGTGCAGCTGGCGAACCTCAGCTTTGCCATCGGTATGGTCGGGTACAAGCGCCTGATGGAAACCCGTCCGATGCCACAGCATAACGCGTTCGCCTGGTTCTATATGGGGGCAGCTATCGTCGCGGTGGCGGCATGGTTTATGCTCGGCAACCCGCAAAAGCTCCCGACGACAACCCTGCAGTGGGGCGTTCTGGTCTGGCTGGGCGTGGTGGCATCGGGGCTGGGGTACTTCATGTGGAACTACGGCGCTACGCAGGTAGACGCCGGTACGCTGGGGATCATGAACAACGTGCATGTGCCTGCAGGGCTGCTGGTGAACCTTGCCATCTGGCAGCAGCAGCCTCACTGGCCGAGCTTCCTTATTGGGGGAGCAGTGATTCTGGCTTCGCTGTGGGTCCATCGCCGTTGGGTCGCTCCGCGCTCCGCACAAACGGAAGATGATCGCACGCGTGGTTCCGCGCAGAGCGAATAAACGCTTCCGTAATCGGCTGACGCTGCTCGCCATCGCGCACGGCGGCGTACAGCCGGCTCCATAGTCCCTCACCCAGGGTTTTAGTGACAACCAGACCCTGGCGTTCAAAACTCTCCACAACCCAGTGTGGCAGCGCAGCGATGCCCATTCTGGCGGCAACCATCTGAATTAACAGCAGGGTGTTATCCACGCTTTTGAGCTGCGGGCTAATGCCGGCCGGCTGCAGGAAGTGACGCCAGATATCCAGCCGACTGCGCTGTACCGGGTAAATCAGCAGCGTTTCACTGGCTAAATCTTCCGGGGTGATACGCGTTTTACTGGCCAGCGGATGATCCGGAGCCAGCACCAGACGTACCTCATAATCAAACATTGGCGAATAGTGCAGGCCGCTGCGGGGCAGAATGTCTGAGGTCATCACCAGATCCAGTTCGCCCTGCTGGAGCGACGGCTGCGGGTCGAACGTCACGCCGGATTTGAAATCCATCTCCACCTGCGGCCACCTCTGGCGGAAGTTCTCAAGCGCGGGTGTCAGCCATTGAATACAGCTGTGACACTCAATGGCGATACGCAGCCTGGTTTGCTGCGGCTCGTTACAGGACTGCAGCGCGCTGGCTATTTGCGGCAGCACCTGATTAGCCAGCTGCAGCAGGATCTCGCCCTGAGGCGTAAAGCGTAGCGGCTGGCTCTTACGCACAAAAAGACGAAAGCCGAGGCGTTGTTCCAGATCGCTGAACTGGTGAGAAAGGGCGGACTGGGTCTGGTGCAGCGTGGCTGCCGCCGCCGCGAGAGAACCGCAATTTCGCAACGCTTGTAGCGTTTTCAGGTGTTTAATCTCGATCATGAAAGTCCTTCACTTCGCCATGAACATTTTGCGCTTGAGGAATATACAGTAACTGCCAATTATGGATGTGTAAACATCTGGATGGCTAAATACGAAAAATTCACAGGGGACACACCATGACAATTCGCAATCACACTCTCGGTTTCCCTCGCGTTGGCCTTCGCCGCGAGCTGAAAAAAGCGCAGGAAAGTTACTGGGCAGGTACCTCTGGCCGTGAAGAATTGCTGGCAGTGGGCCGCGAACTGCGTGCGCGCCACTGGGAACAGCAAAAGCAGGCGGGCATTGACCTGCTGCCCGTGGGCGATTTCGCCTGGTACGACCATGTTCTGACCACCAGCCTGCTGCTTGGCAACGTGCCGGCTCGTCATCAGAACAAAGATGGATCGGTAGATATCGACACCCTGTTCCGCATTGGCCGTGGTCGTGCGCCAACGGGAGAGCCTGCGGCAGCGGCGGAAATGACCAAGTGGTTCAACACCAACTATCACTATATGGTGCCGGAATTTGTGAAAGGCCAGCAGTTCAAACTGAGCTGGACCCAGTTGCTCGACGAAGTCGATGAAGCGCTGGCGCTGGGCCACCAGGTGAAACCGGTACTGCTGGGGCCGGTAACGTATTTGTGGCTGGGTAAAGTGAAAGGCGAGCAGTTTGACCGTCTCAGCCTGCTGAACGATATTCTGCCGGTCTACAAACAGGTGCTGATTGAACTGGGTAAACGCGGAATTCAGTGGGTGCAAATCGATGAGCCTGCGCTGGTGCTGGAGCTGCCGCAGGCGTGGCTGAAAGCGTTTAAACCCGCTTACGATGCCCTTACTGGTCAGGTGAAGCTATTGCTGACCACCTATTTTGAAGGCGTGACGCCGAACCTGAGTACTATTACTGCGCTACCGGTTCAGGGTCTTCATGTTGACCTGGTCCACGGCAAAGATGACGTGGCCGAACTGCACAAACGTCTGCCTGAAGAGTGGTTGCTTTCGGCCGGACTGGTGAATGGCCGTAACGTCTGGCGCGCCGATCTGACCGAGAAATATGCACAGATTAAAGATATCGTCGGCAAACGTGAGCTGTGGGTGGCCTCCTCCTGCTCTCTGCTGCACAGCCCAATCGATCTGAGTGTGGAAACCCGCCTGGATCCCGAGGTGAAGAGCTGGTTTGCCTTTGCGCTGCAAAAATGTGAAGAGCTGGCGCTGCTGCGTGATGCGTTAAATAGCGGTGACACCACGGCCATTACCGACTGGAGCGCCCCCATTCAGGCGCGTCGTCATTCGGCACGCGTCCACAACCCGGCGGTCGAAAAACGTCTGGCGGCCATTACCGCGCAGGACAGCCAGCGTCAGAGCCCCTATGAGGTGCGTGCCGAAGCCCAGCGTGCCCGCTTCAACCTGCCAGCGTGGCCAACCACCACCATCGGCTCCTTCCCGCAGACGACGGAGATCCGCGGCCTGCGTCTGGATTTCAAAAAAGGCAACCTCGATGCGAATCACTACCGCACCGGCATCGCTGAGCACATCAGACAGGCGATTGTTGAGCAGGAACGTTTAGGTCTGGACGTGCTGGTACACGGTGAAGCCGAGCGTAACGACATGGTGGAATACTTCGGCGAACATCTGGACGGTTTCGTCTTTACGCAGAACGGTTGGGTGCAGAGTTATGGCTCCCGCTGTGTGAAGCCACCGGTGGTGATTGGTGACGTCAGCCGCCCGCAAGCGATCACCGTAGAGTGGGCAAAATTCGCCCAGTCCCTGACCGACAAACCGGTGAAAGGGATGCTGACCGGCCCGGTGACGATCCTCTGCTGGTCCTTCCCGCGTGAAGATGTGACCCGTGAAACCATCGCCAAACAGATTGCGCTGGCGCTGCGTGATGAAGTGGCCGATCTGGAAGCGGCGGGTATCGGCATCATCCAGATTGATGAACCGGCGCTACGCGAAGGTTTGCCGCTGCGTCGCAGTGACTGGGATGCTTATCTGAAGTGGGGTGTGGAGGCTTTCCGCCTCAACGCCGCGGTCGCGAAAGACGACACACAGATCCACACCCACATGTGTTACTGCGAATTTAACGACATTATGGATTCGATTGCCGCGCTGGATGCCGACGTGATCACCATCGAAACGTCGCGTTCAGACATGGAACTGCTGGAGTCCTTCGAAGCGTTCGAGTATCCAAACGAAATTGGGCCGGGTGTCTACGACATCCACTCCCCGAACGTACCGAGCGTGGAGTGGATTGAGAGCCTGCTGAAAAAAGCCGCCCAGCGGATCCCGGCTGAGCGCCTGTGGGTCAACCCGGACTGCGGACTGAAAACCCGCGGCTGGCCGGAGACCCGCGCGGCACTCGCGAACATGGTCAGGGCGGCGCAGAATTTGCGTCAGGCCTGATAAATCCGAAGCCCGGCAAGGCGTAGCCGCGACCGGGCTTTTGTTTTACGCTTTTTTCCCGCCGTACTGGCTGAACCATGCCAGCATCCGCTGCCAGCCATCTTTAGCCGATTCCGCGTGATAGCTCGGACGATAGTCGGCATTAAAGGCGTGGCCGGCATCCGGGTAAACGATGATTTCAGCTTTTGCATTGGCTGCGCGGAGCGCATGGCGCATGGTCTCTACCGTATCAAGCGGGATCCCTGTGTCCTGGCCGCCATAAAGCCCTAAGACTGGGGCATTTAACTCGGTGGCGATATCAACGGGATGCTTCGGCGAGTTCAGCGTTTTCTCCCCCACCAGTTTGCCGTACCAGGCAACGGCGGCTTTAAGCTGCGGATTATGTGCGGCATACAGCCAGCTGATACGTCCTCCCCAGCAGAAACCCGTCACCATCAGACGATGTGCGTCGCCGCCATTGCGCGCAGCCCAACTGGCCACGTGGTCCAGATCGGCCAGTACCTGTGCATCCGGCACTTTGCTGACCAGGTTGCTGAACAGCGTCGGTATATCGCTGTAGTCGTTCGGATCGCCCTGACGGAAATAGAGCTCTGGCGCAACGGCCAGATAACCTTCCAGCGCCAGACGGCGGCAAAGGTCGCGAATATGTTCGTGAACGCCGAAAATTTCCTGAACCACAATCACGATGGGCAGCGGGCCGTCGGCCGATTTTGGCCGCGCGTGGTAAGCAGGCATATTCTCCCCCTGCGAGGGGATGGAGGTCTCACCTGCCGTAATGGCCTCTTCAGGTGTTGAGACGATGGTTGATGCATGAGGGGCCGCTGCAGGTGCAAAACCGGTTTTTTCAGTCATGGCATTCTCCGTACCAATGAGTTAGCGCAAAGGTAAATATAGTCACCAGGTTAACAATTCACAGTGCCTGAAACGGTCTATCTTTTGTGCAGCACCTGACGATATAACTTGTTAATGTGATGTGAATCACTATTTCATGGAAATTTACTGCAATCATTTTCATTCATGGTGAGATGTGTCACGTAATTCTGCTTACTGCTTCTGTAAAGTACCTTTTTACTTCTTCTGACTAACCGACCCACAGAGGAGTCACCTATGTCTAAGTCTGATGTTTTTCATCTCGGCCTCACTAAAAACGATTTACAAGGGGCTACGCTGGCTATCGTCCCGGGCGATCCTGAGCGTGTGGAAAAGATCGCCGCGCTGATGGATAAGCCGGTTAAGCTTGCTGCCCATCGTGAATTCACCACCTGGCGCGCTGAGCTGGATGGCAAAGCGGTGATCGTCTGTTCTACCGGTATCGGTGGCCCGTCCACCTCAATTGCTGTTGAAGAGCTGGCGCAGCTGGGCATTCGTACTTTCCTGCGTATCGGGACTACCGGTGCCATTCAGCCGCATATCAACGTTGGCGACGTGCTGGTGACAACCGCTTCCGTGCGTCTGGACGGCGCGAGTCTGCACTTTGCCCCTATGGAATTCCCGGCGGTGGCGGATTTCGAATGCACCACCGCACTGGTTGAAGCCGCGAAATCCGTTGGCGCAACCACCCACGTAGGCGTGACCGCCTCTTCTGATACCTTCTACCCAGGCCAGGAGCGTTATGACACCTTCTCCGGCCGCGTGGTAAGCCGTTTCAAAGGTTCTATGGAAGAGTGGCAGTCTATGGGCGTAATGAACTACGAAATGGAATCTGCAACCTTGCTGACCATGTGTGCAAGCCAGGGTCTGCGTGCCGGTATGGTGGCGGGCGTTATCGTCAACCGTACCCAGCAGGAGATCCCGAACGCGGAAACCATGAAGCAGACCGAAAGTCATGCGGTGAAAATCGTGGTTGAAGCAGCGCGTCGCCTGATCTAATCCCTTCTTATACGAAAAAAGGCCGACCCGTTCGGCCTTTTTTTTTGCGTAGCGCCTCGCAGGAAAACCCTTTCAAACTGGACGTTTATACAGCACAATTCTATTTTGTGCAGGTAATACGTTGATGCAGGGGGCATTGTGGATATCTCAATCCTGATTTATGCAGTGATTGCGCTGGTGGGCGTGGGGGCAGGCTGGCTGATTTCCAGCTACCAGCACGCGCAACAAAAGGCCGATCAGCTGGCCGAGCGAGAAGAGATAGTCGCCGATTTAAGCGCGGCAAAACAGCAGGTTGCGCTGAGCGAACACTGGCGTGACGAATGCGAACTGCTCAACAACGAGCTGCGCAATCTTCGCGATATCAACACCTCGCTGGAGGCCGATCTCCGCGAAGTGACTACCCGCCTCGAATCCACCCAGCTGCATGCGGAAGATAAAATCCGCCAGATGATGAACAGCGAGCAACGCCTCAGCGAGCAGTTCGAGAACCTCGCGAACCGCATTTTTGAACACAGCAACCGCCGCGTAGACGAACAAAACCGCCAAAGCCTGAATAGCCTGCTAACGCCCCTGCGTGAACAGCTGGACGGCTTTCGTCGTCAGGTACAGGACAGCTTTGGGCAGGAGGCTCGCGAGCGGCACACGCTGGCGCATGAAATTCGTAATCTTCAGCAGCTGAATGCGCAAATGGCGCAGGAAGCGGTCAACCTGACCCGTGCGCTGAAGGGCGATAACAAAACCCAGGGCAACTGGGGGGAAGTGGTGCTGACCCGCGTGCTGGAGGCCTCTGGCCTGCGGGAAGGGTATGAATACGAAACGCAGGTGAGTATCGAGAACGATGCCCGCTCGCGTATGCAGCCTGATGTGATTGTGCGGCTCCCGCAGGGCAAAGATGTGGTGATAGACGCCAAAATGACGCTGGTGGCTTATGAGCGCTATTTCAATGCGGAAGATGACTACACCCGCGAGTCGGCGCTGCAGGAGCACATCGCCTCCGTGCGTAACCACATTCGTCTGCTGGGCAGAAAAGACTACCAGCAGTTACCCGGCCTGCGCTCGCTGGATTACGTCCTGATGTTTATTCCGGTTGAACCCGCGTTCTTGCTGGCGCTCGACAGACAGCCTGAACTGATTACCGAAGCCCTAAAAAATAACATTATGCTGGTGAGCCCCACCACGCTGCTGGTGGCATTGCGCACCATTGCCAACCTGTGGCGCTATGAACATCAGAGCCGTAATGCGCAGCAGATTGCCGATCGCGCCAGCAAGCTTTACGACAAAATGCGCCTTTTTGTGGATGATATGTCCTCGGTCGGGCAAAGCCTTGACCGCGCCCAGGATAACTATCGCCAGGCGATGAAAAAACTCTCTTCCGGGCGTGGCAACTTACTGGCGCAGGCCGAAGCGTTTCGTTCCCTGGGTGTGGAGGTGAAGCGCGAGATTAATCCGGAATTAGTTGAGCAGGCCACCGCCCAGGATGAAGAGTTTCGCATGCGCGAAGGCGCTGGCGAACAAAAGACAAACAGTGAAGACAATACGTTAGCGACAGATTTAACGTCAGACGAGCGTCCGGCACGTTTCTTTCGCGAAGGTTGAAACGTAGGGCAAACGCGCCCAATCTGTTACACTTCACGAACATTTTACTGATAAGCAGGCTCTGAGATGGTTGACGATTCACAAGACACGACGCACTTTGGCTTTCAGACTGTCGCCAAAGCGCAGAAAGCTGATATGGTGGCCCACGTATTTCATTCCGTGGCGGCGAAGTACGATGTGATGAATGACTTGATGTCGTTCGGCATTCATCGCTTGTGGAAGCGCTTCACCATCGACTGTAGCGGTGTGCGTCGTGGACAAACGGTACTGGATTTAGCCGGCGGTACAGGCGATTTGACAGCAAAATTCTCCCGTCTGGTGGGCGAAACCGGTCGCGTTGTTCTGGCAGATATTAACGACTCAATGCTCAAAATGGGACGTGAGAAGCTGCGTAACATCGGCGTGGTAGGTAATGTCGAGTATGTGCAGGCGAACGCCGAAGCGCTGCCTTTCCCGGATAATACCTTTGACTGCATCACTATCTCCTTCGGCCTGCGTAACGTCACCGATAAAGAAAAAGCGCTGCGCTCCATGTACCGCGTGTTAAAGCCGGGTGGACGCCTGCTGGTGCTCGAATTCTCCAAACCGATTCTTGAGCCGTTAAGCAAAGCTTACGACGCATACTCATTCCATGTACTGCCGCGCATTGGTGAGCTGGTGGCAAACGACGCGGAAAGCTATCGGTACCTGGCGGAATCTATCCGTATGCACCCGGATCAGGACACTTTAAAGGCCATGATGCAGGATGCGGAATTCGAGAACGTTGAGTATTTCAACATGACGGCAGGTGTCGTCGCGCTGCATCGCGGTTATAAGTTCTGAGTGGAGGTTTCCCGTGCCCTTTAAACCCTTAGTCACCGCAGGCATCGAGAATGTCCTGAATGCCTTTCTTTACCGCGCACCGGCGCTAAAAGCCGCACGTCAGCGGCTTAACGGCAAGGTGCTGCGTGTTGTTCTGAAAGAGTTCTCGACGCCGCTTGTGCTGGTTTTCAGTGAACGCCAGCTTGACGTTCTGGGTGAGTGGGAAGGTGAAGCCGACTGCTCCGTGATTACGCACATGAGCGTGCTGCCAAAATTACGTGACCGTCAGCAGCTTACGGCGCTTATCCGCAGCGGTGAGCTGGAAGTGGAAGGCGACATTCAGGTCGTACAGAATTTCGTTGCGCTCAGCGATCTGGCCGAGTTTGACCCGGCAGAGCTGCTTGCGCCTTTCATTGGCGACATTGCTGCCGAAGGGATCGGTAAAGCCATTCATGGCGGTACGGCTTTCCTTCGCAAGAGTCTGCAACGGCAGCAACGCTATGCGGCGGAAGTACTGACTGAAGAGTGGCGTATGGCCCCTGGCGCGCTTGAAGTTGCATGGTTTGCGGAAGAGACCGCGGCGGTTGAACGCGCGGTGGATGCCTTAACCAAACGGCTGGAAAAACTGGAGGGCAAATGACGCCTGGTGAAATTCGGCGCCTCTATTTTATCGTCCACACCTTTTTGAGTTACGGGCTCGACGAGCTTATCCCCAAAATGCGTATCACGCTGCTGCTTCGCATCTGGCGGCGGATGTTGTTCTGGATGCCTAATCGTCATAAAGATCAGCCGCTGGGTGAACGTCTTCGCCTGGCGCTCCAGGAGCTGGGCCCGGTATGGATTAAGTTCGGGCAAATGCTCTCGACTCGCCGCGATCTTTTCCCGCCGCAGATTGCCGATGAACTGGCACTGCTGCAGGACCGCGTTGCACCGTTTGACGGTGTGAGAGCGAAAAAACAGATCGAAGAGGCGATGGGCAATATTCCTGTCGAGACCTGGTTTGACGATTTCGAAATAGAACCTCTTGCTTCAGCCTCTATCGCCCAGGTGCATACAGCACGTCTGAAAGAGAACGGCAAAGAGGTGGTTATCAAAGTGATCCGCCCGGACATCCTGCCGGTAATCCGAGCGGACATGAAGCTTATCTATCGGCTTGCACGCTGGGTTCCGCGCCTGCTCCCCGACGGACGCCGTCTGCGCCCAATGGAAGTTGTGCGGGAGTATGAAAAAACGCTGATTGATGAATTAAACCTGCTGCGTGAATCGGCAAATGCCATCCAGCTGCGCCGGAACTTTGAAAACAGCCCGATGCTCTATGTGCCGGAAGTGTATTCGGACTACTGCAGCCAGAACATGATGGTAATGGAGCGGATTTACGGTATTCCGGTCTCGGATGTGGCAGCCCTTGAAAAGCAGGGAACCAACATGAAGCTGCTGGCCGAGCGTGGTGTACAGGTCTTCTTTACCCAGGTATTCCGCGACAGCTTTTTCCACGCGGACATGCACCCGGGGAATATCTTCGTCAGTTATGAGCACCCGGAAGACCCGAAATATATCGGTATTGACTGCGGTATTGTGGGCTCGCTGAACAAAGAAGATAAGCGCTATCTCGCTGAGAACTTTATTGCCTTCTTTAACCGTGATTACCGCAAGGTGGCCGAGCTGCACGTTGATTCTGGCTGGGTTCCGCCGGACACCAACGTCGAAGAGTTTGAGTTTGCTATCCGTACCGTCTGCGAGCCGATTTTTGAAAAGCCGCTGGCAGAAATTTCCTTCGGACACGTATTGCTGAACCTGTTTAACACGGCACGCCGCTTCAACATGGAAGTGCAGCCACAGTTAGTTTTACTTCAGAAAACATTACTTTACGTTGAAGGTGTAGGTCGACAGCTCTATCCTCAGTTAGACTTATGGAAGACTGCGAAACCTTTCCTTGAATCCTGGATTAAGGATCAGGTGGGCATTCCGGCGCTGGTGCGCTCTATTAAAGAGAAAGGCCCGTTCTGGATAGAAAAAATGCCTGATATTCCTGAACTGATTTACGACAGTTTGCGTCAGAGCAAGAACCTTCAGCACAGCATGGATAAAATCGCCCGCGAGCTTCAGTCCAGCCGTGTTCGACAGGGGCAGTCGCGCTATCTCTTTGGCATTGGAGCAACGCTGCTGCTGAGTGGTACGCTGTTGCTGATTACTCGCCCTGACTGGCAGATGATGCCCGCCTGGCTGATGGCTGGCGGTGTTGTGGTCTGGCTCGCCGGCTGGAGAAAAACGCGCTGATTTTGCGTCGCTATCGACGGGTCGCCTACGTATAATGCGACCTGACTCATTAATCATCTATCCCTGAGGTACATGTATGGGTGGTATCAGTATCTGGCAATTGTTGATCATTGCCGTCATCGTCGTGCTGCTGTTTGGCACGAAAAAGCTCGGTTCTATCGGCTCCGATCTGGGCGCGTCTATCAAAGGCTTCAAGAAAGCGATGAGCGATGATGAGAGCAAGCAGGATAAAACCAGCCAGGATGCTGACTTTACTGCTAAATCCATCTCCGACAAGCAGGAAGAGGCGAAAAAAGAAGACGCTAAACGCCACGATAAAGAGCAGGTGTAATTCGTGTTCGACATTGGTTTTAGTGAGCTGCTGCTGGTCTTTGTGATTGGCCTGATAGTGTTAGGACCCCAGCGTCTGCCGGTGGCGGTGAAAACCGTTGTGGGCTGGGTACGCGCGCTGAGATCGCTGGCTTCGACCGTACAAAATGAGCTGGCGCAGGAACTTAAGCTGCAGGAGTTTCAGGAAAGCCTGAAAAAGGTGGAAAAGGCGAGCATGGATAACCTGACGCCTGAACTGAAAGCCTCAATGGATGAACTGCGTGAAGCGGCAGAATCCATGAAGCGCTCCTACAGCGTCAACGATCCTGAAAAGGCGAGCGATGAAGCCAACACCATCCACAACCCGGTGGTGAAGGACAGCGAAGCGCAGCGCGAGGGCGTTACGCCTGCCAGCGCGGAGCATCAGGCTACCGCGCCTGAACAAACGCCGCAGGAATCTGAACCGAAAAAACAGGCGCAGCCGGAAGAACCGGTAGTAAAAGCGGCTGACGTTAAGCCTGCCGCGCCTGTTTCCGAATCATCCCCCTCGTCGAGTGATAAAGCGTAAACATGGCAGTAGATGATACCCAACCGCTGATTACGCACCTCATAGAGCTGCGTAAGCGCCTGTTAAACTGCATTATCGCGGTTTTCCTCATTTTCTTATGCCTGGTCTATTTCGCCAACGATATCTACCAGGTTGTCTCTGCGCCGCTGATCAAGCAGATGCCGCTGGGGGCAACGATGATCGCAACCGACGTTGCATCACCGTTCTTTACCCCTATTAAGCTCACCTTCTGGGTATCGTTGATTGCCTCTGCGCCGGTCATTCTTTATCAGGTGTGGGCGTTTGTGGCGCCAGCGCTGTACAAGCATGAACGCAAGCTGGTGATCCCGCTGCTGGTATCCAGCTCGCTGCTGTTCTATATCGGCATGGCGTTCGCCTACTTTGTTGTCTTCCCGCTGGCCTTTGGCTTCCTGACGCATACCGCGCCGGAAGGGGTTCAGGTGTCGACGGATATCGCCAGCTACCTCAGCTTTGTGATGGCGCTGTTTATGGCGTTCGGCGTGGCATTCGAAGTGCCGGTAGCCATTGTGCTGCTTTGCTGGGTAGGGGTGACTACCCCTGATGACCTGCGTAAGAAGCGCCCGTATATCCTGGTTGGCGCGTTTGTGGTTGGTATGCTGCTCACACCACCTGACGTCTTCTCACAAACACTGCTGGCAATACCGATGTATTGTCTGTTTGAAGTCGGCGTATTCTTCTCGCGTTTCTACGTGGGAAAAGGGCGTCGGTCGGATGACGAAGACGATACGTCGGAAAAGACCACTGAAGAGTAAAACCAGCCGCCCGTCAGGGCGGTTGTGCTATGGGGAATCGCATGTTTGATATCGGACTCAACCTGACCAGCTCGCAGTTTGCGAAAGACTGCGATGAGGTCGTCGCGCGTGCTTTTGCCGCCGGGGTGAAAGGACTGCTTCTGACGGGAACCAACCTGCATGAAAGCGAGCAGGCGCAACAGCTTGCTCAACGCTATGATCGCTGCTGGTCAACCGCTGGCGTGCATCCTCATGACAGCAGCCAGTGGACGCCGCAGAGCGCTGAAATCATACACAGGCTGGCGCAAACCCCTGAAGTCGTGGCCATTGGCGAATGCGGTCTCGATTTCAACCGTAACTTTTCCACACCAGCCGAACAGGAAAACGCCTTCACCGCCCAGCTCGCCCTGGCGGCGGAACTTGGAATGCCGGTGTTTATGCACTGCCGTGACGCGCATGAGCGCTTCCTCGCCTTACTGGAACCCTGGCTCGATAAACTGCCCGGTGCGGTACTGCACTGCTTTACCGGTTCACGGCAGGAAGCGCTGGATTGTCTGGAACGCGGGTTATATCTGGGCATTACCGGCTGGGTTTGCGATGAACGTCGCGGGCTTGAGCTTCGCGAGCTGTTGCCGGTGATCCCGGCGGACCGCTTGCTTGTTGAAACCGACGCACCTTATCTGCTGCCGCGAGATATGCAACCCAAACCGGCTTCTCGACGTAACGAACCGGCCTATCTGGGGCATATTCTTGAGAGCGTAGCGCGCTGGCGCGGAGAAGACCCGCACTGGCTGTGCGCACAGACGGATGACAACGTGCGTCGCCTGTTCGGGATAGACGTTTAAACTTTGCGGAAGTCGGTGTTTTTCACGCTCTGCAATACCTGCTTATTCAGCAGGTTGAGCAGCAGCATGGAGCGTGCTTCACCGTCAGGCTCGGCGAAAATCGCCTGTAAGCCCTCGAAAGCCCCTTCAGTGATGACGACGCTGTCGCCTGCGTAGGGGGTTTCCGGATCGGTGATGCCTTCAGGTTGCTGGTACACCGAAAGCTGATGAATCACCGTTGACGGAACCGTGGCCGGGTGAGCGCCAAAACGCACAAAGTGGCTGACACCGCGTGTGGCGCTGATGGTCGTGGTGTGAATCACTTCCGGGTCGAACTCAACGAACAGATAGTTCGGGAATAATGGCTCACTGACGGTCGTGCGCTTCCCGCGCTGCATTTTTTCAAGCGTGATCACGGGTGTCAGGCAATTTACAGACTGACGTTCAAGATGTTCCTGCGCGCGCTGAAGTTGCCCGCGTTTGCAATACAGTAAATACCAGGCCTGCATAATCACTCTTTCCCTTAGTTCGGGGCGCAAGCATATCAAAACCCTGGCGGGATCGCTAAGTTGATTATAATGGGGGAAAAGGGAACAGAATGCATAAGTTCACGCTAATTTAACAAAATTACAGCATCAAGCAGGCTTACGCCGTATAATGAAGCGCTTACAGAGAGGCCATGACTAACTGCATGAAATACCACGATCTCCGCGACTTCCTGACGCTGCTGGAAAAGCAGGGCGAACTCAAACGCATTACACTTCCTGTTGATCCTTATCTGGAAATGACAGAAATTGCTGACCGCACCCTGCGTGCCGGTGGCCCCGCTTTACTGTTTGAAAACCCAAAAGGGTATTCGATGCCGGTGCTGTGCAACCTGTTTGGTACACCGCGCCGTGTGGCGTTGGGGATGGGACAGGAGGACGTCACGGCGCTGCGCGAAGTGGGTAAACTGCTGGCGTTTCTGAAAGAGCCAGAGCCACCGAAAGGTTTCCGCGATCTGTTCGATAAACTGCCGCAGTTTAAGCAGGTGCTAAACATGCCAACCAAACGTCTGCGCGGCGCACCGTGTCAGCAGAAAGTGCTGGAAGGCGATGCGGTGGATCTGACAAAAATTCCTGTCATGCAATGCTGGCCTGAAGATGCTGCGCCGCTTATCACCTGGGGGCTCACTGTCACGCGTGGTCCGCACAAAGAGCGACAAAATCTGGGTATTTACCGCCAGCAGCTGATTGGCAAGAATAAGCTCATCATGCGCTGGTTGTCACATCGTGGCGGCGCCCTGGATTTCCAGGAGTGGTGTGCTGAACACCCGGGCGAGCGTTTCCCAGTTTCCGTTGCGTTAGGCGCCGATCCGGCCACGATTCTGGGGGCGGTAACGCCAGTGCCGGATACGCTGTCCGAATATGCCTTTGCAGGCCTGCTGCGCGGAACCAAAACCGAAGTCGTGAAGTGTATTTCTAATGACCTTGAAGTTCCTGCCAGCGCGGAGATCGTTCTGGAAGGTTACCTTGAGCAGGGCGAAATGGCACCGGAAGGGCCATACGGTGACCACACCGGCTATTACAACGAAGTTGATAACTTCCCGGTGTTTACCGTCACGCACATCACCCAGCGTGAAGATGCGATTTACCACTCCACCTATACCGGACGTCCACCGGATGAACCGGCGGTACTGGGAGTGGCGCTGAACGAAGTGTTTGTGCCGATCCTGCAAAAGCAGTTCCCGGAAATTGTTGATTTTTACCTGCCGCCAGAAGGGTGCTCGTATCGCCTGGCGGTGGTGACGATGAAGAAGCAATATCCTGGTCACGCTAAACGCGTGATGATGGGCGTATGGTCTTTCCTGCGCCAGTTTATGTATACCAAATTTGTTATTGTCTGCGATGATGATGTTAACGCCCGCGACTGGAATGACGTTATCTGGGCTATTACTACGCGAATGGATCCGGCGCGCGATACGGTGTTAGTCGAAAACACGCCGATAGATTATCTGGATTTTGCCTCGCCGGTCTCCGGCCTTGGCTCAAAAATGGGACTGGATGCCACAAACAAATGGCCCGGCGAAACCGAGCGTGAATGGGGTCGACCGATCAAAAAAGATCCTGCCGTGACCGCGCGCATTGACGCGATCTGGGATGAACTGGCCATAATGAATAACGGTAAACCTGAAACAGGCCGTTAAGCCCTATAGACTTCACGACAGAGAGAGCGAATGACAACCTTAAGCTGTAAAGTGACCTCGGTAGATGCTATCACCGACACCGTATATCGCGTCCGTTTAGTGCCTGAAGCGGCATTCTCTTTCCGCGCCGGTCAGTACTTGATGGTCGTGATGGATGAGCGTGATAAGCGTCCCTTCTCTATGGCTTCTACGCCAGCAGAGCAGGAATTTATTGAGCTTCATATTGGTGCGTCTGAGCTTAACCTGTATGCGATGGCCGTCATGGACCGCATTCTGAAAGAACGTGAAATCGTGGTGGATATTCCTCACGGTGATGCCTGGCTGCGTGAAGATGAAGACCGTCCGCTGATCCTGATTGCGGGGGGAACGGGTTTCTCTTATGTGCGCTCTATCCTGCTGACGGCCCTGGCGCGTAACCCGGATCGCGATATCACCATCTACTGGGGCGGCCGCGAAGAGAAACATCTCTACGACCTCTCTGAACTGGAAGCATTAAGCGTCAATCATCCACACCTGCGCATTGAGCCGGTGGTGGAGCAGCCTGAAGAGGGCTGGCGTGGGCGCAGCGGTACGGTACTGACGGCGGTGCTGCAGGATCACGGCACGCTGGCGGGACATGATATCTATATTGCTGGCCGTTTTGAGATGGCGAAAATTGCCCGTGACCTGTTCTGCAACGAACGTGACGCGCGTGAAGACCGTCTCTTCGGCGATGCGTTCGCGTTCATTTAAATAAAAAACCCGCCCCTGACAGGCGGGAAGAACGGCAACTAAACTTTATCTCTTCGCCACTGGCGCCATAACTGCGATGGCTGCGCGTGCTCACCCGAATCCCTTACTTCCGTAAGCGCATCGGGCGCCGCTCGCGTGCCGCCGTGTTCTGGCGACACTGGCTGTAAGAACCCCTCGAAGATTTACACTCGCTCAAATACCGTCGCGATACCCTGACCCAGCCCGATACACATCGTCGCCAGACCAAACTGAGCGTCTTTGCGTTCCATCAGGTTAATCAGCGTGGTGCTGATGCGTGCCCCGGAACAACCCAGCGGGTGACCGAGGGCGATCGCGCCGCCATTGAGGTTAATCTTGTCGTCTATCTGATCCATCAGGCCCAGATCTTTGATGCACGGCAGGATCTGCGCGGCAAAGGCTTCGTTCATCTCAAACAGATCGATATCACTGGTGGTTAAGCCTGCTTTTTTCAGCGCCAGCTTCGAGGCCGGCACCGGACCGTAACCCATAATGGACGGATCGCAACCCACCACCGCCATCGAACGCACCCGGGCACGAGGCGTCAGGCCTAACTCGCGGGCACGGCTTTCACTCATCACCAGCATCGCGGCGGCCCCGTCAGATAGGGCAGACGAGGTGCCTGCCGTTACCGTACCGGTGACCGGGTCAAACGCCGGGCGCAGCGTAGAAAGGGTTTCTACAGTGGTTTCCGGGCGAATCACTTCATCGTAGCTGAACTGCTTCAAAACGCCGTCAGCATCGTGACCACCGGTTGGGATGATCTCATGCTTAAATGCGCCGGACTGCGTTGCGGCCCAGGCGCGTGCGTGGGAGCGCGCGGCAAAGGTATCCTGCATTTCGCGGCTGATGCCGTGGAGGCGGGAAAGCATCTCAGCGGTCAGGCCCATCATTCCCGCCGCTTTCGCCACGTTACGGCTCATACCCGGGTGGAAATCAACCCCGTGGCTCATCGGCACGTGGCCCATGTGCTCCACGCCGCCGACCAGACAGGCCTGCGCATCACCGGTCATGATCATGCGTGCCGCGTCGTGCAGCGCCTGCATTGACGAACCACACAGACGGTTAACGGTCACCGCCGGAACTGAATGCGGGATCTCCGCCAGCAGCGAAGCGTTACGGGCGATGTTAAAGCCCTGTTCGAGGGTTTGCTGTACACAGCCCCAGTAAATATCGTCGAGCGCAGCGGGATCCAGTGCCGGGTTACGCGCCAGCAGGCTACGCATCAGGTGCGCGGAGAGGTCTTCCGCGCGCACATTACGGAATGCACCGCCTTTTGAACGGCCCATCGGGGTGCGAATCGCATCAACAATGACAACCTTTTCCATTGTGACTCCTTAAGCCGTTTTCAGCTCGCCAACCGGACGGGCTGGCTCAACTGCTGGGTAATAGGGTTCGTTATGGCGCGCTTTGTTACGCAGACCTTCCGGCACGTCATACAGCGGGCCGAGGTGCTGGTACTGCTGAGCCATATCGAGATAACGGGCGCTGCCGAGCGTATCCAGCCAGCGGAACGCGCCGCCGTGGAACGGAGGGAAGCCGAGGCCGTACACCAGCGCCATATCGGCTTCTGCCGGGCTGGCGATAATGCCTTCTTCCAGGCAACGCACCACTTCGTTGATCATTGGAATCATCATTCGGGCGATGATTTCATCGTCGGTGAAGTCACGTTTCGGCTGGCTGACGTCGGCCAGCAGGCCATCCACCGCCTCGTCTTCTTCTTTCTTCGGTTTACCTTTGCTGTCTTCTTTATAGCGCCAGAAGCCCAGGCCGTTTTTCTGACCAAAGCGGCTGGCGTCAAACAGGGCGTCAATGGCGTCGCGGTAATCTTTCTGCATGCGCTGCGGGAAGCCTGCCGCCATCACCGCCTGGGCGTGGTGTGCGGTGTCAATGCCGACCACATCTAGCAGATACGCCGGACCCATCGGCCAGCCGAACTGTTTTTCCATCACTTTGTCGACTTTGCGGAAATCCGCACCGTCGCGCAGGAGCTGGCTGAAACCGGCGAAGTACGGGAACAGCACGCGGTTGACGAAGAAGCCCGGACAGTCGTTGACCACGATTGGGGTTTTGCCCATTTTGCTGGCCCATGCCACGACTTTGGCGATCGTTTCGTCAGAGGTTTTTTCCCCACGGATCACTTCGACAAGCGGCATACGGTGCACCGGGTTAAAGAAGTGCATACCGCAGAACTTTTCCGGGCGCTTCAGAACGCCTGCCAGTTCGCTAATCGGGATGGTGGAGGTGTTTGAGGCCAGTACGGTATCAGGACGAACCTTCTCTTCGGTTTCCGCCAGCACCGCTTTTTTGACTTTCGGGTTCTCAACGACCGCTTCAACGACCACATCCACACGGTCGAAACCGCTATAGTCCAGGGTCGGGTGGATTGTCGAGATCACCCCTGAGAGTTTCAGACCGTCAATTTTGCCGCGTTCCAGCTGTTTATTCAGCAGCTTGGCCGCTTCGGTCATGCCCAGCGTCAGGGATTTCTCGTTGATGTCTTTCATCACCACAGGCACGCCTTTCCAGGCCGACTGATAAGCGATGCCGCCGCCCATAATGCCTGCACCGAGTACCGCCGCCTGTTTTGGCGTCTCAACATTTTTGGTCAGCTGTTTCGCCTTACCTTTCACGAATTGATCGTTCAGGAAGATGCCCACCAGTGCGCGAGCTTCATTAGTGTGCGCCAGCGGAACAAAGCTTTGGTTTTCCAGTTTCAGCGCTTCATCACGGCCAAAGCGGGCTGCGGCTTCAATCGTTTTAACGGCGGTAATGGGCGCGGGGTAGTGTTTGCCTGCCGTCTGCAACACCATCCCTTTGGCGATGGTGAAGCTCATGGCGGCTTCAATTTTGCTGAGTTTCAACGGTTCCAGCTTCGGCTGACGTTTGGCTTTCCAGTCGAGGTCGCCATTAATGGCCTGATGCAGAATGGCGAGGGAGCCTTCAATCAGTTTTTCTGGTTTAACCACACCGTCCACCAGGCCTATTTTCTGCGCCTGTTCCGCCCCGACATCTTTACCGGCGGCGATAATCTCCAGGGCGCTATCGGCACCCAGCATGCGTGGCATACGTACGGAACCGCCAAAGCCTGGCATGATGCCCAGCTTTGTTTCCGGCAGGCCGATGCGCAGGTCTGGCGTGGCCAGACGATAGTCGGTTGCCAGCACGCACTCGCAGCCGCCGCCCAGCGCGTAGCCGTTAACGGCGGAGACTGTCGGAACAGGCAAATCTTCCAGACGATTAAAGACGCTGTTGGCAAAGTGCAGCCACTGGCTCAGCTGTTCTTCCGGGACCTGGAACAGTGAAAGGAATTCGGTGATATCTGCACCGACAATAAAAGCCGCTTTGTTTGAGCGCAGCAGCAGTCCTTTTAATTCAGATTGTTTTTCAAGCACATCCAGCGCCTGGCCAAGACTGGCCACCGTCGCGGTATCAAGCTTGTTGACTGAGCCGGGGGCATCGAACACCAGTTCGGCAATGCCATCTTCCAGCCAGTTGAGGTACAGGGTGTCGCCTTTGTAGAGCATGTCAGTCTCCTGAATCCAGCAAGTGGATCTGGTCATACCAGATGAGACGGAGTGTGGAATTTATGTTAATAAAATGCAAATTTCTCATTAAGAAATTGCTGCATTGATCACGGTCGGTGGAAATCACGCAGTCGGAGTCAGGTGTGCTAAGATGCGATGACTTGAGCTCAGAAAAATGAAAGGAAGAAAGATGGACTCACTGGCTTCGCTTTATAAAAATCATATCGTTACCCTACAGGAACGTACCCGTGATGTACTGGCGCGCTTTAAGCTGGATGCGCTGTTAATCCACTCCGGAGAGCTGATTAACACCTTCCTGGATGACCATGCGTATCCGTTTAAGGTCAACCCGCAGTTCAAAGCCTGGGTGCCGGTCACGCAGGTCCCAAATTGCTGGTTGCTGGTGGACGGGGTGAACAAGCCGAAACTGTGGTTCTATCTGCCTGTCGATTACTGGCACAACGTTGAGCCGCTGCCGACCAGCTTCTGGACGGAAGAAGTGGACGTTATCGCTTTACCAAAAGCCGATGGCATTGGCAGCCTCCTGCCAGCCGGGCGCGGCAACATTGCTTATATTGGCCCGGTTCCCGAGCGTGCGCTCGGTCTGGATATTCCGGCGGATAAACTCAATCCGAAAGGGGTTCTGGATTATCTGCACTACTATCGCGCTTATAAGACCGACTACGAACTTTACTGCATGCGTGAAGCGCAAAAAACGGCGGTAAATGGTCACCGTGCTGCGCATGAAGCGTTCCAGTCTGGCATGAGCGAGTTCGATATTAACCAGGCGTATCTGACCGCCACCGGCCACCGTGACACTGATGTCCCTTACAGCAACATCGTCGCGCTGAATGAGCATGCGTCCGTTCTGCACTACACCAGGCTCGATCACCAGGTGCCATCCGAGATGCGCAGCTTCCTGTTGGACGCCGGGGCAGAGTACAACGGCTATGCGGCCGACCTGACCCGCACCTGGGCGGCAAATGCGGATACCGATTTTGCACAACTGATTAAAGACGTTAACGATGAGCAACTGGCGCTTATTGGCACCATGAAAGCGGGAACCAGCTATGTGGATTACCACATCCAGTTCCATCAGCGCATCGCTAAACTGCTGCGTAAGCACCAGATCGTGAAAGACATGAGCGAAGAGGCGATGGTGGAAAACGATCTGACCGGGCCGTTCATGCCGCACGGTATTGGTCACCCGCTGGGTCTGCAGGTTCATGATGTTGCCGGTTTTATGCAGGACGATACCGGTACGCACCTGGCCGCGCCGTCTAAATATCCTTACCTGCGCTGCACGCGTATTCTTGAGCCGCGTATGGTGCTGACCATCGAGCCGGGTATCTACTTTATCGAATCGCTGTTAGCGCCATGGCGTGAAGGCCCGTTCAGCAAGCACTTCAACTGGGACAAAATTGAAGCGCTGAAACCGTTTGGCGGTATTCGTATCGAAGACAACGTGGTGATCCACGAAAACGGTATTGAGAATATGACGCGAGACCTGAAGCTGGCCTGATGGATAGCTGGCTGATACCGGCTGAACCGGTCACCTTTGTTGAGGAAATTAAGAAGAGCCGATTCATTACGCTGCTGGCACATACCGACGGCGTTGAGGCGGCAAAAGCGTTTGTTGAGTCCGTTCGCGCGCAGCACCCTGACGCACGTCACCATTGCGTGGCATGGGTGGCAGGGCCGCCGAACGATTCACAACAGCTGGGGTTTTCCGATGACGGTGAACCGGCAGGCACAGCCGGTAAACCCATGCTCTCCCAGTTGATGGGCAGCGGCGTGGGTGAAATCACCGCCGTGGTCGTTCGCTACTACGGCGGTATTTTATTAGGCACGGGTGGACTGGTTAAAGCGTATGGCGGTGGGGTTCAGCAGGCACTGAATATGCTGATTACCACCCGCAAAACGCCGCTCACCGAATATACTTTACTGTGCGATTATGGCCAGTTATCCGGCATTGAGGCATTGCTAAAGCAGTTTAACGGCGTCATCGCGCACAGTGACTATCAGGCAATGGTGCAACTGCGTGTGGCGCTTCCGCAGGCGGAACTGGCTGCTTTTTCAGCAAAGCTGGCGGATTTTAGTCGCGGTTCGTTGCAATTGCTGCCGATTGAAGAATAATCCCCACCTCACTTTTTTGAATACCAAAGGAAGCGGCAGAGATGCATTTTCGTGCCATTACCCGAATCGTTGGACTGCTGGTCATACTTTTTTCCGGGACGATGATTCTCCCAGGACTGGTAGCGCTTATCTACCGGGACGGCGCGGGGCGGGCATTTACCCAGACCTTCTTTGTCGCGCTGGCGATTGGCTCTCTGCTGTGGTGGCCAAACCGTCGTCAAAAGGGTGAGCTGAAATCTCGCGAAGGGTTTCTGATTGTTGTTCTGTTCTGGACAGTGCTGGGAAGCGTGGGTGCGCTACCCTTTATCTTCTCTGAGCAGCCTAATCTGACCGTCACGGATGCGTTTTTTGAATCGTTCTCGGGTTTAACGACGACCGGGGCGACCACGCTAGTCGGGCTAGATTCCTTACCGCACGCCATTCTCTTTTATCGCCAGATGCTGCAATGGTTCGGGGGGATGGGGATCATCGTCCTGGCCGTGGCCATCCTGCCTATTCTCGGCGTCGGGGGGATGCAGCTCTACCGTGCGGAAATGCCGGGCCCACTGAAAGATAACAAGATGCGCCCGCGCATAGCCGAGACGGCGAAAACCCTGTGGCTTATCTATGTCTTACTGACGGTCGCCTGTGCGTTAGCGTTATGGTTTGCCGGGATGCCTGCATTCGACGCTATCGGGCACAGCTTTGCGACGATCGCCATCGGCGGGTTCTCGACCCACGATGCCAGCGTGGGTTACTTCGACAGCCCCACCATTAACACGATCATTGCCATCTTCCTGCTGATTTCCGGCTGTAACTACGGTCTGCACTTCTCCTTACTCAGCGGGCGTAGCCTGAAGGTGTACTGGCGTGACCCGGAGTTTCGCATGTTCATTGGTGTCCAGCTTACGCTGGTCATCATCTGTACCGTGGTGTTGTGGTTCCACGATGTCTATAACTCCGCGTTGACTACGTTAAATCAGGCATTCTTCCAGGTGGTGTCGATGGCAACCACCGCCGGTTTTACAACGGACAGTATTGCGCGCTGGCCGCTGTTCCTGCCGGTACTGCTGCTGTGTTCTGCGTTCATCGGGGGTTGTGCGGGGTCGACGGGCGGTGGCCTGAAGGTGATTCGTATTCTGCTGTTGTTTAAGCAGGGGAACCGTGAACTTAAACGTCTGGTCCACCCGAACGCGGTTTACAGCATCAAACTGGGTAACCGTGCCCTGCCGGAACGTATTCTTGAAGCGGTGTGGGGGTTCTTCTCGGCCTATGCGCTGGTCTTCATCGTCAGTATGCTGGCGATTATCGCGACGGGGGTGGATGATTTCTCTGCCTTTGCTTCCGTCGTTGCAACGTTGAATAACCTCGGGCCTGGCCTGGGGGTTGTGGCGGATAACTTTGCCAGTATGAACCCGGTCGCGAAATGGATCCTCATCGCCAACATGCTGTTTGGTCGTCTGGAGGTCTTTACGCTGCTGGTGCTGTTCACCCCAACATTCTGGCGCGAGTAAGGAGTCGTCGGTGAAAACACTTATTCTTTTCTCTACGCGGGATGGGCAAACGCGTGAGATTGCCTCATATCTGGCTTCAGAATTAAAAGAGCTGGGGATTTACTCTGATGTGGTGAACCTGAACCGCACGGAGCAGATAGCCTGGCAGGATTACGACCGTGTGGTTATTGGCGCGTCTATTCGTTACGGGCATTTCCATCCGGCGCTGGATCGTTTTGTGAAAAAGCATACGGCAGTGCTCAATAAACTGCCCGGGGCTTTTTACTCGGTCAATCTGGTGGCGCGTAAACCTGAGAAACGTACGCCGCAGACCAACAGCTATACGCGCAAGTTTCTGTTGAGCTCTCCGTGGCAGCCGGACATCAGCGCCGTCTTTGCCGGCGCGCTGCGTTATCCGCGCTATCGCTGGTATGACCGCTTTATGATTCGCCTCATTATGAAGATGACCGGTGGCGAAACCGATACGCGCAAAGAGGTGGTGTATACCGACTGGTCGCAGGTCGCCAGTTTTGCGCGGGAGATCGCACATTTATCAGGCGATTCGCGGCTTAAATAGGCGTGAAGTTTGAAAAGTGAGCGAACGAAAAGTTTTTTGTATTTTGTGCTTGTCACTTCAGAATAACTCCCTATAATGCGCCTCCACTGACACGGAACAACGG
>NZ_JASCAN010000022.1:0-43870 GCF_029967775.1 Enterobacter sp. V89_11
CCAGAGGGACTCTGGACGTTTTCATGTCAGTTTTACTAGAAACTCAACGTCCTCTTATCGCTCACAGCGGACCTTGCGGCTCTTATGCCGGTCCGCTTTGTGCAGAAAGGTAAATTCAGCTGTATTCAATAATATCAAACCCTTCATCAGCCGTTGGCTCTGCGAAAAAGCGCGTTATGGTTTCAAATTGTTGATCTGAGGCTGTAAATTCATGCATTCCTTCTGCATTACGGGCGCGCAAGCGGGATTTACATACTTCATCAGTAACTTTCAGATAATGCAGCCTGTTACTGGCACCTGACTCCTTAATGATGCTCATCATCCATTCACGATTGGTTTGTGTGTTTGCCGGAAAATCCAGAACTACGGATAGACCCGCTTTGAGTAGCGACACCAGATGAGGCTTCATAGCGTTTCTGAGTTTTGAAGAATACTGCACATAATCAGCTATGGATTGCATTTCATTGGCAAAGAGGGCAGCCAGCCAATAATCTTCACTGACAATTATGGTGCCGGGTAATGCACCTAACTTTGCTGACAATGTGGATTTGCCTGATGCAATTTTCCCACATAACAAGTGCAAAGTGGGTTTTTCTGACGTTGTTACTGAAGCGATATCCATTATTTACCTCACGGGATTGTTACCGGTAAGGCCCGCCTTACCGGCGGGAAAATGGCGAACGTTATCCCACCTGAGTCAGACAGGTGATAATAATCATTGAATGGAATAGGACAGAGTGTGTTTTCATTGTCATTCAAGTTAACAGGGCCTGAATGCAAAATCAGCAATTTTTTTCCCTTATATACTGAATGTCCACTCCAGTGAGTTTGGCCGCTTTGTGCCAGAAGCGGACATCTAACAAGGCGCTGAATTGAATAACACCAGCTGGCTCATCTTCGCTTACGTAGCGCATTAAGTAGCGTCTGCGTTGCATCGGAAGACGCTCCAGATGACGAACAAACCAGCCCAAATTCCCGGTGTATAGCAGGCGTCAAAGGCGCCACGCACAGGTTGCGCAGCGTCTCCGGCAGGGCTGATTCAGGTACAAGGGCGACGCCCATCTCTTCCCCGACCAGCTTACAGGCGCTAATCCAGTCGCGTACTGTCACGCGTATATCAGAAAGTTGCAAACCAGCCATTTCCATCAGGCTTTTTCCATTAACGACACATCCGCCTGTCGCCAGAATGAAGGGCTGGTCTGCCAGCGCCTTTAGCGTTATGCCATAAGCCCTGGCATGATGTGCCAGCTGATGTTTCGCTGGTATTACCGCGACCCATGCATCCTGTCCTAATATAACCTGTGCACGCCCGGGGCCGGGATTCATGACCACCCCAAGTTCTACGGTATCGGCGGCAAGCCACTCCTCGACTTCCTCGTCCGAACCTTCCAGGACAACGATTTCAATACCCGGATGCAGGCGCTTAACGTCGCGCAGAAGCCCTGGCAACAATGTGGATGTCACTGAGGGAAAACTGGCCAGGCGAATGCGCCCTCGGTGTAAGTCTCGGCTCTTATCAGCCAGTATGCGGATAGCATTCAGCTGCAAAAGCATGTTTCGTGCATTTTCAATAACCTGCTCACCCAGCGCGGTAATACCGATATACCGTCGCTCACGCGTAAATACCGGAAATCCAAGCGAAGCTTCGAGCTGGGCGATGGCCTGGCTGGCACCTGACTGAGTCATTCCTATCTCTTCTGCGGCGCGCGAGATGTTGCCGGCATCGGCGACGGCCACCAGCAGGCGCCAGTGTAAAAGATTCATCATGATTATCAGTAGCTCAGCTAATAGTTAGATTCTATATCATTAATTTTACAGCGAAATACGCGTCAAATACAGTGAGTTCAGAATTGCTTCGAATTTCTCGATGGCTTTACACATTTAACGGAGACAACATGAAACTCTATTACGCCCCGGATACCTGTTCGTTATCACCGCACATTGTGCTGCGTGAAATGGAAATTGAATTTGAACTGGTGAAGGTTAACAACAAAAGCAAGCTTACTGCTGATGGTCGCGACTTCCGCACCATTAACCCTAAAGGTTATGTCGCTGCACTTGAATTGGATAATGGGCAGATACTCACTGAGGGGCCAGCCATAGTGCAGTACCTCGCCGATCTTAAACCAGAATATGGCCTGGCACCGCGCGCGGACAGTTGGGCTCGGGTGCGTCTGCAGGAATGGCTTAACTTTATCACTAGTGAAATACACGCTGGCTCGGCACCGCTGTTCAACCCCGCGCTGCCTGAGGACATCAAAGCGATTTTTCAGGATAAGCTCTTCCGACAGTTCGATTTACTCCAGGCGAGGCTCGACGAAAACACCTATCTGACTGGCTCATCCTTCAGCGTAGCGGATGCCTACCTTTTTACTGTACTGGGTTGGTGTAAATTCTTCTCAATCCAACTGGAACGCTGGCCAGCGCTACCGGCGTACATGGAAAAAATAAATGCCCGACCTGCTGTACAGGCTGCATTACTGGCTGAAGTGTCTCAGTAGGGTAGGTAATCGCTTATTGCTGGACACAACATGTTGAGTGTCTGCAAAGAGGTCGTCTGCCCTTTGTTCTACGCGGGCCTGAAGTTGCGCGTAGCGTTCTGCTCTTTAGCATGAGCAGATGCTGAAACCCATTCCCGGCGGCATTCACTGCTGCTTTCGTTTCATTATGGACTCAACGCCGCGCGACTTTTTGCCTTCATCTATGCCTCAAGTCAGACCTTGCGGCTCTTATATCAGGCCGCTTTATACCCTAAGCGGCCGTTACGCCTGGCCACTCGTTTGTCGTGAGGAAACGTTAAGGCTCAAAATAATGCACTGTTTCAGATATAAAATTATACCGTCGGGACAGTACCGCCATCGATCACATATTCCGTACCGGTAATAGTGGCAGCACAGGATGACGCAAGGAAGACGATGAGGTTCGCCACTTCGATGGGCTTTGAGGGACGGCCCAGCGGAATTCCACCGAGTGCATTCATGATGATCTGCTTACCGCCCTCGTAGTCCGTTCCAGCCTGCTGAGCAAGTCGTTCCGCCATCGCTACCGATGCTTCGGTTTCTACCCAGCCAGGCGCCACACGCACCACCCGAATTCCCTTAGGGGACACCTCTTTCGACAGGCTTTTGCTGTACGCCGACAGTGCCGCTTTGGCCGCCGCATATCCGGTGGTCGATTCCGGTAACGGCAGTTCACGCTGAATAGAGGTGACGTGGATGATCACCCCATCCTGTTGCGCCAGCATCCCAGGCAACAACGCGCGATCTAAGCGTACCGCAGGCAACAGATTAAGATTGAGCTCCTGTTGCCATTCCTCTTCCCCAAGGGCTGCAAACCCACCGCCGGGAGCGGTAGAACCGCCTGCTACGTGGATGATGATATCGACGCCGCCCAGGTGTTTCTGAACGGCGTCCACGACTAAATTACATCCCTGGATGGTGGTCAGATCCGCCGCCACGAAAGCGTCTGCGGTAGATTCTGCGGGCTCGTGACGCGCGGTGGTTAGCACCGTTGCCCCTTGCTGTTTTAAAAGGCGGACAACTGCTTTGCCGATCCCTTTGGTACCTGCGGTAACCAGAACACGTCTGCCCTGTAAATCAAGATCCATCAGCATCAGATTATCTCCAGAGTCGCAATCTTGTCGCCAGCGAGGCCGAAAGTATGTGTAAGCATCACGGGGCTGCCGGGAAAATTACCGACAACGTTCGAGGTGACTATTACCCGATCGCCTTGCGTGAGAACTTCAATGGGGTGAACGCTATAGTCGAACGCATCACGCGCCGCGCGTTGCCACGCTTCGATTGCCGCGTGCCCCCGATGGGTTTTACCTTCGTCGAACACGATGGCATTGAGGGTAAAACAGCGCTTAACGCTGGCAATATCGGCACCATTGCCGATCGCAAAATAGGTTGAAATAGCTTGCGGTAGAGATAATGACATGGCCCTTACTCCCGTTATTTACAGTACGGGAATTTTTAACATAGACTGTAAAATTGACAAGTACGCACAAAAAAGTGAGCAACTGAATTATGAGTAAGTTATATAGCCCTGAAACCGCCGCAAGCGGCGTGGAACAAGTTCTGCGAATGCTGGAAGGTCGCTGGAAACTCATTATTCTGTTTCATCTTTTCGACGGAAAGGTGCAACGCTATTCTGATTTTGAAAAACTGATCCCCGAAATTTCGCAGAAGATGCTGGCACAACAGCTGCGACAGCTGGAGGCCGACGGCATTGTGTCACGTAGGGTATATCCCCAGGTTCCACCGAAAGTCGAATATCGGCTCACTGAGTGGGGGCAGGCGCTGTGTCCGGCTCTCGATGCGATGCTGAAATGGGCAGAAAAACGCGAGGTTTAGGGGCTCGGGTACATTTTTGTTTATGAT
Source organism: Enterobacter sp. V89_11 (assembly GCF_029967775.1). NCBI lineage: Bacteria > Pseudomonadati > Pseudomonadota > Gammaproteobacteria > Enterobacterales > Enterobacteriaceae > Enterobacter > Enterobacter sp. V89_11. Next base: position 4,383 of record NZ_JASCAN010000022.1, read on the forward strand.
CGAAAATTGTTGATGTTCATTCCTTGCTGATAGCAGACCTTACGGCTCTTATTTGGGTCCGCTTTGTGCCGGGAGCGGACATTATTTTTATCGACTTATTCTAAATTCAATGCAAGGTACTATTATTGAATATATCGGCTGGGTTAAATTATGAACACAACCAAACCCATAACGGGCAATATTGTGAAACGAAGGAATATTTGCATATGGCCTCATGGCCGCATCCCTGCTCATAGGCTGTTATGCGGACGTACAACGCATTGAGTGGAGTAGGGAGCATGATAAAGAGCGAAGTATGAAAATCGAAATCTACTAATCCTCGTAGTACCGAAGATTGCCGGCATACTATAGACTCTGGCACCCGCAGCGTTTCATATTCTAAAAGTCCTCAAGAAAGCTAAACAAGGCGTCCTGATTCTGTGAACGCTTTGAGCTTATGGAGCATATTTGCATTAATTAATCAAGCTCAGCTGATTATATAATAAACAAGAATCACACTATTTTCTATATTTAAATAAAACGGATAAAAACCGAGCCGGTTTAGGTGCTATGAAATGTTATTAACTCTTAAAAAAATTTGTTATGATAATTTTAGATTTGTTTTAAGTGGGGTGTTTTTTATAATTTCAGTATCCATTGTTGTAATTGTTAATTTTATTGGTGCGCGTTATAATTTGGTCATTAATCGCACCTTGGTTTTTGCTTTTCTGTTATTAACACTTCTTTGCATCAATAGCAAAATATTAAAAAACCTTATTGGCTTTATAGCCTTAACATTAATCGCTGCTGATTTATCTCTTCAGATGTATGCCTGGAATCACTTCAATGCTAAATTTGACTATGGTTTTGCATTAAGTGTAATAAATACTACAGGTAGCGAAGCATTTTCAATGTTAGGCGTTTATTGGAGAAGTTGTGCAATTTTTATGGGGTTGCTGTGTTTATTTGTTTTAACTATCAACTGTAGCACAAGTACCCTGCCGTTAAAGTATAGGCGATACCCTGCAATATTATTCGTGCTTTTGCTAACTGGCTATACTGTACAGGGTATACTGCATCAATTACGAAAAAGCAATGTTGATAGCCTTGCTCAACGTGTTGTCAATTCAACTCCACTGAGCACGGCTACAGTCTTTATGCAAGCCATCTCTGATATGAGTATTGCCTCCAGTATTAATAATAATACACCTGACTATTCAATATCACTATCAGATACCGGAATTGATAATTATGTAATTATTATTGGGGAGTCTGAGCGCAGTGCAAATATGAGCATATATGGATATGAGCGAAGCACGACTCCTGAACTGGAAGCAGAAATGAAAAATCTTCTGTTGTTCCAGCATGCCATTAGCCCCGCGCCAGTGACCATTATGGCTGTGCCACTTGCGCTCACTGCTGATTCAGTACAGGAAGCAGATCCCGCTAAGTACAGTGACAATATTATTAGTATAGCGAACAAAGCCGGGTACGATACGTACTGGTTTAGCCACCAGGGAAAAGGGGGCGCATATAATAATGTGATTACAGGTATCGCTATGAAAACCAAACACCATCAGTGGATTGAGCAGGGGTTCGATGACTCTTTGCTCCCAGAACTTGAATCAACGCTGAAAACATCTGGTAAGAAATTAATTGTGCTACATCTATATGGTAGCCACGAACCAGCCTGCGCGCGCTTCCCAAAAGATGCTTCCTTCTTTAAAGATGGAAATAAAGATGATGATTGCTATGATAACTCTGTGCGCTTCACGGATTATGTTATGGGGAAAGTTTTTAGCCAACTTTCAAATACACGCTCTTCTGTATTTTACTTTTCTGACCATGCCTTAATACGCGACCCTTCACGTTCAGTGGTATATTACCATGCGGGGGCTAATCCACCCCGGGAAGCGTTATCTGTCCCAACTTTCATTTGGTATAGCCCTAAAGTTGAAAGAAAGAATAAGTTGATCGGAGACTACAATACGCCATGGTCTACCGATGATGCGAATACCCTTTCCGAATTATGGCTCGGAATACATCGGGTTGAAAATGATATCGTTAGCTTGCAAAAGTGGCTACAGGACTATCAAAAACCGATTGTAATTAAGGATACAACGGGTAAGAAATTTAATTGGACGGATATAAAGTAGTAGAAACGATGATTCGTGGTTAAAAATTATTCTGCCGATTGACTGAAAATTCATGACTATGGGAGCCAGACCTGAAGAGGTACTGGCTCGTACTCTAAATATTCATGACCAGCTCTCCATTGATTTATACACTATGCTCTGAGTCAATCTTCATCGGGTGTGATAAAAATTGCGACATCCGCACCTCATTCACCGCGGCCGTCAGGGCAATGTAAATGAGCCTTCCATGACAATAACGCTTTTTCCTCCTACCCGAACTGACGGGCTTTCTGCAGTGCCGTCATAGCCTGAAAATAATATGCTGGCGCGCCCCATATCAACGCCCTGGCTTACGCGAAGAGAGAGCTCTTTTTTATTGCGAAGCTGGGCCAGCAGGGCTGTCACTGCGCCAGTCGCGCTGCCTGTTGCCGGATCTTCGGTCATGCGTGGCGTAAACATCCGGGCCTGCAAATCACACGGGTCTTCAGGATCCGTTTCCAGCGTATAGGCGTAAATGGACACCGCGCCGTCGAGGGGCAAAATAGCCCGGAACCCCTGCAAATTGGGTACGCAACAGCGAAGCGCATTTCGGGTCGCGAGTTCGACAATCAAAAAAGGCAGGCCAACAGAGGCGACGACAGGCATATGCATTTCAGTGCGTATATCACTGGCTTCAAGAGAGAGGCAGGCCGCCACGTTTTCCGGACTGACTTCTGAGTGGCAGGATAAAGCTTGCGGAACAAGAAGCTCTGCACCCGTGACCTTTGCATTTTCTTTGATAATCCTGACAGGTACCCGCCCGGCGGCTTCTTCGAATATCAGCGTTTCAGGTAGCGATTCGCCATTCAGTTCAGCCTGATACGCCAGGACAAAAGCAGTCCCAATATTGGGATGACCAGCGAAAGGGATTTCACGCGTCGGGGTAAAAATCCGTACCCAAGCCGTATGTGATGGTTCTTCAGGAGGTAAAACAAACGTCGTTTCACTGTAGCCAAATTCTAAGGCGAGCAGCTGCATTTGCTCAGTGGTCAATCCCTCGGCATCCAGAACGACAGCGACCGGGTTACCGCAAAACGGTTTATCAGTAAACACATCTGCAATCACATAACGTCTTCTCACCAGGACCTCAACTTCCATGCCTTAAAATGAATTTATACTCAACGAGTTTGTCGTTTTAATATACGCTCACGTGAAAACATAACCCACTGGCATTTACCTGTATGCGTATTTTTCACCTTAACGACGGAAGGTGATGTTTACCTGATTTTGTTCATCCACTCCGTTAAGGTGAGTGAATACAAAAGGCTCGGCGGTGCGTCTTTAATATCATGTATATCTCTGACATATCTCAGTCCCGTTTTTTCAAGAACGTTCTGTGATGCCAGATGGTTAGCTCTGACAACGGCTGAGATCTCGGTGAGTTGCATATCATCAAAACCATACCTTACCGCGCGTGTAGCAAATTCTGTCGCCAGGCCTTTTCCCCAGGCATCTGTCGATAACCGATACCCAAGATTGTTAATCACACAATCGCCATAGCTACGGATGCTCAGACCACCAAATCCGATGATTTTTTCAGGAGAGCCAAGAAGCGATATGGCGAAGCTACCAAAGCTGTGAGTTTGCCAGTGGGCGAGCCAGCGATTGAGAACCGTTTTTGCATGATCAATATCCGGGTAGGGGCCTGCGGGGTTAAACGTGTTCGTCGCCGGATCACCATAAATTCTGTAGAGATCCGCTACGTCTGATGCCATTACCGGGCGAAGGCACAATCGAGTTGTTTCAATTCGCAAACAGACCTCCTGATATGTGTTGACGGGAATATGTCTTTCATTAATTGATGCTCTCTGATTAAAGCATATATGTGTTTTGACGTAATTCGACAGATCCGATTGTGTGCTGTCGTGGCGAAACGCACACGACGAATACCCTGGTGTGTTAACCAATGGGCACAGGTCAGCCTCACCAGACATCAGTATGCGATGGACAGAATACGGACAAAAAAAGACCCGCAGTATGCGGGTCTGTATAAATGCTGAAAAGGGTAATCAGAACGACCAGCGCAGGTTAGCGTTGACCGAATTGATGCGGGTGTCTTGACCGAGTTGCCCCTGATAACCGACATCCAGCGTCGCAGCGCGCGACAGCTGTACGCGGACGCCGATATCGCCCACCATCACGTCCTCATCAACGGCCTGGCCCTGGGTGATGAACGCGTCACTGCCGGCAAATGCCATCCGCGATGAGGTGTTTTTATCCCCGTAGGCGTGCTGCCAGCCCAACGAACCATACAGGTTAACGTTTTTCGGCAGCTCGGTGACACCGCGCATCCCGAGCGTGGAGTAGAAGGTGTTCATCGTTTCATTACGCACGCTCAGTGCGGCGGCACCGCCATCTTCCCTGAAACTGTCGGTATGCAGTCGAATCCAGGACAGGTTGATAAACGGTTCAACATTCATCGCCGGCTGGCCAAAACGGTAGCCCGCCTCGGTAAACGCCAGCAGCGAGTTGGCGTCGTAATCTGACTTCAGGCGGTCCGAGAAACCACTGAAATCAACGTTGCGCTCGCCTTCAATCTTGTGCCAGGTGTAACCCAGCGCGCCGCGCAGTGAGAACGCATTCTGTTGCCCTGCGGCATACAGGCCAAGGTGATAGTTGTCGGTATCCGTGGATGAACGGCGGCTATCAACGTCGTAATCACCACGGCTATAGCCGAAGTACCCCCCGACACGTACGTTATGGTCAGCCAACGTGCGATCCGCGCCCAGCAGGAAGCCGGTGGTGTTGCCGTCCAGCTTGCCTGCGTTACCGTTGCCGCTCGTTCTGCTCCAGGAACTGAAGGTCTGGCCCCATATGCCGTTATTTTGTTGCTCCGGCTGTTGTACCAGCGACATCGCTAACGGCGGTATCGGCAGACTGTCATTATCGAACGCGCGCTGCATGCGCTGGTTCAGTACGTTGAACAGCTGAGTGCTGCCGGCGATCAGGTTAGACTGTACCGACGGGTAAACTTCACCTGACAGCTGGTTGAACGCCTCGCGCGCTTGCGGTGCGCTGAGTACCAGCAGAGAGTTATACAGCGCCAGGGAAGGGCCGTTTTGTGTCAGCGTGGAAAGCGCGCCGGCGGTATTCCACTGGTTGCTGGTGTTGGCTACCGTCTGGAAAATACCCGGCTTACCGCTTCCTGGATTTTCTCCACCTGGATTCTCGCCGCCAGGGTTTTCACCGCCAGGGTTTTCACCACCCGGATTCTCGCCGCCAGGGTTTTCACCGCCAGGGTTTTCACCACCCGGATTCTCACCACCCGGATTTTCACCCCCAGGATTCTCTCCGCCGGTCTCTTTCTGCGCGATGGTGAGATCGACTGCGTCGGTGCTCTGTTTCAGTGCCACGTCCAGGAAGGCGGATTTGGAGATGGCCCCGGCGAACTGGCCGTCAATTCCCCCGTCGGAGGTTAGAATGCGATAGCTTTGGCCCGTTTTGTAGCTGGTCTGCGGATCCAGCGCGGTAACCTGTACTTTAGCCTGATCGCTGATGGTCGTTTTGCCAGACACCAGTAACTGATCGCTGCGGCCGTCACCGGCGATATCAACGTCATAGAACGATTCACCCACAAAGTTCAGGTAGCGTTTCAGCGTCAGCGTGCCGATAGTACCATCACCGGGCGAGATATGGCCGCCGGAGAGGATCTCTGTCTGGCCCAGCGTGCCGTCACCGCCCAGCGTGCCGCCGGCTTTGATCGACGCGGCGCTGCTGTAACCTTGTCCGTTACTGACCTCCGATCCCGCCGTCGCGTTGAGGATCAGCGTGCCGCCGTTCTCGGCGCTAAGCGTCTGCACATCAAAAATATCGTCTTCGGGTTGGGTGTTGATATTGCTGGCAATAATGACTTTTCCACCGCGCGCGGTCACGTTCGCCTTGAGCCCTGAAAGATCGCCGTTCAGCGTGGTCTGACCGGAGGTATTGATCACTTCACCTTCGCCGCTCATCTTGTTGCTGAAAACGTAATTTCCGTCGGTATGGTTGAAGTAGACATAACTGCCGAATAACCCACCCCGAAGGCTGATTGCCGTCTTCGCATCAAGAGTGCCCGCGCCGCCCGCCGCGCCGAGCGTCGGCTCCGTTAAACCGGTGCCGGAGTCCATATTGCCGCGGCTGCCGATTATCAGCGCGCCCCGGTTCGAGCCAGAACCCGTCATCCCCACTACCAGCTCGTTACTGCCTGCGGAAAATGCACCGCCGTCCATGACCGACAGTACGCCATTGCCGTAATCGCCAACGCTAACGCTGCTGGCACTGGTAAAACGCGAGCCCTCGCCCGCGATAACCAGCTCGGCGGTTTTACGTGCGCCTGAGACGCCAGCCACCTGAATGTTGCCCACGTTAACCGCTCCGCCGTTGAGCACGTCCAGATCGCCATAAAGCGTGAGCGTACGGCCAACATTCCATTGCGAACCGGATCCCGTGACGGTGGCCTTCGGGCTCAGCTTGTCGGTTTCATCTGGGCCGGAACCATTGCCGATACGGGCATCGTAGGTGGTGTTGAGCGTCGCACCGTTTTCAATCGCCAGCGTGGAGCGGGCTCCCAGGTCAGTGCCAACGCTGAGAAAATTACTGACGACGCGTGAACCTGCGCCCGTAGCGATTAGATGGCTGTCGTAGCCACGGGTGGTACCGACCACGATCTCCTTCGCGCTGGCCAGCGCACCGTCTTCGACTCGCAGGGTGCCCAGGCCAAGATTCAGGCCACCACGCAGAATGTACTGATCGTTAACCGCGTTCAGCTCAGCGTTTGGTCCGCGGACCGTGACCACGCTTTCATAAATTTGGCCGTTGAACAGTCGACCGATATTGATGTTATAGGCAGTGATTTTGCCATTATCGATCAGCAGGTTTCCGCGTTGGTTACGGCCGACGTAAACATCGCCGGTGTAGCCTAAAGATTCGGTAACACGCGCGTCGCCGTCAAAAATGGCATCCGCTGCGCGAGCGAAATCGGCAGGGGAGAGCATCAACAGCGGTGCGGAAAATAGAGCGAGGTAAAGTCTGGAAAGCGGTGTCTTGACCGCTAAAGAATGCGATGTAGAGTTATTCACGGGCTATCTCCGTACTCATTAGCATGATGTCTGGAAAATCGTTTTTATATGAAACTCAAATGTGTCGGGAAATTTAAAAGGCGTTATTATTTGTACGCCTTTTGGTATTGAGGAAATTATTTATGCGTGACAACCGGCGTACAGGTCGGTGCGCTTAGCGTCGGCGCAGATCCTAAAATTCCAGGCATCATCATTGATGAGCAATCGAAAATTCGCCCTTTTTCTGTCGTGGCGCGATAAGAAAGTTTTTGCCCGCCCAACGCATCCGGTTGGGCACCATTCACGTTGGTCACCGTTATTTCGTCCGACGAGCCCAGCCCCAGCATTTTAGCGGTTTCCGCCTGCAGCAGTGGAATAGCCTGATCGGTTTTCAGGGTGGAACAACCGGCTAGCATCAACGTAACGGTTAAAGCGATTAGTGGTCTTTTCATAAATTATCCTTTATATCCAACCAGTTAAAATCACTGATTGTATTTATGTTTTCTATTACCCAAATCAGCGGGTAATATATTTCTCTTTCCTAATTGAAAAAACCCTCCTAAAGTAGGGTGGGTCGATAATAATTCATCTGTACTTTCAGATACGCGAAGGTGAAAGGAGATTCCTTTGGGGCAGAATTATGCGTTGGTCGTTGATGACCATCCATTGGTAGCAAGCGGCATCGCCAATTTTCTGATTACACATTGCCGGTTCAAACAGGCGTATGTCGTGACGAATGAAGAAGATTGCTACCGTCATATTAGGGAAAATGGCCCGCCACGTTTACTGGTAATCGATTTTTGGCTATCTTCCGGTACGGCGTTGAAATTACTCAAAGAAGTGAAACAGCTTTACCCTCAGGTGCGCCTCCTGGTCGTCAGTGGGGATGAAAATAACGATATCTGGCAGAAAGTGCATACGGCCGGAGGACACGGTTTCGTATTGAAAAGCGAACCTCCTGAATTATTCTCACGGGCCGTTTTTGCCCTGGCGGATAATCTGACATGGTTTCCTTGTGCAAACGAATGTGCCGTTAAGACGAATAATGAGAAGTTAAGTAAATTTAACTTAACGCCGCGGCAAATTGATGTTTTGAATATGATTATGCGCGGCCTGCCAAATAAAAGAATTGCCGCCCAGCTTTCTATTTCTGAGCCCACGGTAAAAGAACACATCAGCAATATTCTGAAAAAGATAGGCGTTAACAGTCGGGTGGAAGCCATCACGCTACTGCATGGCAAACGGGAGCCGTCGGAATGAGGTTTTTCCAGGGTTCACAGAACGATGGCATCTCTCCCCCCGCGCAAATTCGCCTGCTGAATAATACGTTTCTGCGGCTGGTATTCAGCTTTAGCGCTGTGCCTTTTGTCGGCATTCCTTTCGCTATCTGGATCCATTTGCTGGGGGACGATCTGGGTCCCACCATTACCTGGATAATAATTTACTTGCTCTGTGCTGTGGCGATCCGAATAGTGCATCGGCGCTATCAGCAAGAGGTTAAAGAAAATGATGATGAGGCCGTCCTGCGCCGCTGGCTTCCGCGCATTAATAAGGTGGCCTTTTTTCATGGGCTGGGGATTTCATCACTCTATTTAATTACCCCGCAGACGCAGAATTTTGACTTTTTCCTGCTCCTTAATATCAGCATTGCCGCTATTGTCGCTGCCAATGCGACGCATCTAACGCCGGTCATCAGCACCTTCACACGGTTTTTCTTTGCCTCCTGGGGGGTTCTGACTCTCGGTATCATCCTGCGACTGGATGACCTGATGTTCATCGTGCTGATGCTGAATCTGCTGTACGGCTTCGCAATCTACCGCCATGCGTTAACGTCCCACGCGTTCTTTATCCAGCAAGCACTGCTGGAAGAGCAAAGCTCACGCCTGGCGGAGCAGTTCCGGCAGGCCAAAGAAGAAGCGGAACAGGCGTTGCTCGATAAAAATCAGTTCCTGACGACCGCCAGCCACGATCTTCGCCAGCCGGTGCATGCCATGGGCTTTTTGATCGAAGCCATTATCCACAGAAACCAGGACGACAGCCTGACGCCGCAGCTGCTTGACCTGCAACAGAGCGTTCGTTCGGTGCACCTGATGTTCAATTCCCTGCTCGATCTCAGCAAAATTGAATCTGGCAATGTGATGACCGCCCCTACACGCGTGGACATCGGCACGCTTCTCGACTCGGTGATCACCCTGTTTCGCGAAGAGGCCAACAGTCGCGCCCTACGGCTGCGAACCTGGCGGCCCAAACGTCGCCTCTTCGTGATGGGGGACCCGCTGCTGGTGCGTCAGTCCTTGATTAACCTGATACAAAATGCCCTTCGCTACACGCAGCAGGGCGGTGTGCTGGTTGCCATCCGCCCGCGCGGTGCCGAGTGTCTGGTGGAAGTATGGGACACCGGGGTGGGGATTGCCGACGACGAAAAAAGCAAAATCTTCTCGCCTTACTACCGCCCCGAGCTGGCATGGAAGATCGACAGCGCAGGGCACGGGCTGGGCCTGGCGGTGGTTGCCCGCTGTGCCAAGCTGATGAACGTGAAGTATGGAATGCACTCCATTGAAGGCAAAGGTTCACGCTTCTGGATGCGCTTTACGCAATACACGGGTGACGTGAAAGCGGTGGATCCACTGCCCGCCGGTGACAACATCGCTTCCCCAGTACGCTATGCGCCACTGCATGGCTCCTGCCTGGTCGTTGACGACGATCCGCTGGTGACGTCCGCCTGGGAGAGCCTGATGAGCCTCTGGGGGATTAACGTGCGCTGCGCGGCCTCGGCCGAAGACGCTTTTGCCATCATTGACGACGGTTTCACGCCATTTGCTGTACTGTGCGACCAGCGCCTGCGATCCGGCGAAAGCGGGTTCGACATCCTGAAAGCACTTTTCGAACGTCTGCCCGACATGAGCGGCGCGATGGTCAGCGGGGAGTTTAACTCGCCGGTTCTGCTGGAAGCGGAGCAGGAAGGCTACCTGGTGTTGCGTAAGCCGCTGGAGCCAGCCAAACTGCATGCGCTACTGACACAGTGGTCTGCAGGCTCGGGCTAAAACGAAAGTGCAATTTGACTGCAACACAATTCTGGACATGCTATACTGTATATAAATACAGTATGAGAGGTGCATAATGGCTGTTGAAACAAAATATGTTGTCGTACGAAAAGGTGAAGAGAAAATGACATTTGCCAGTAAAAAAGAGGCTGACGCTCACGACAAACTGCTCGACATGGCAGAAGCGTTCACCGACTGGCTGTTGCAAAGCGGCATGCAGATGGATGAAACGCAGGCTGAAAATCTTGGGCTGTATCTCGCCGAGCAGAAAGAGGCCGTGCAGCATATTCTGCGTACCAGCAAGCTTCCCGATCTCAATGCCGCCAATGCCACAGATAGCCCCGAGCCAGATGCGGCTGGCAGTAAAAAAATCAGAGCCGTTAAAGCTGCCTGATCGCCAGAGTGCATCATTGATTCTGATGCCCCGAGTCAGGGGGGCATCAGGGCGTGTTGAGTGCCGCCCCGTTATCTGACAGGGGCGGAACGAAAACATATTATTGAGAGTTCAGCGCGAGAAGTCGTCGGGAAGCACTCATCCCATCACGATCAGAAGCTGTACGTCACTTTCAAACTTCCCGTGGGCGACGTTTTTCGTTGAACAATGGGGCTATTGCCTGCATCTCCCGTCAACTGCGTAACACCTGTTGCGACAGCTACGCTCCAGTCCGGGGTGAGCTTGTGGGTCCAGTCCACATTCAGCGAATAAGCATAAATACCGGATCCAGCATCATGTCGGGAAAACCCCGATGCTGCTGACTGTGCGGCATTCACCCCGTAGTAAGTCTGCATGTATTTGCTGGATCCCCAACTGGTGGTCAGCGCCAGCGTCAGCGAATTTTTCGGTGATGTATAAAGCGGGCTGATAATCCCGAAGTGCAGGGCCTCACCGTTGTTTCTTTCAGAAACCGGCACTTCAGCCTGCAATTGCACACTCAGCCAGTCGGTCACCTTATACCCCAGTCCGGGCACAATGATGGCCGATCCTTTGACATCACCCATACCCCGCAAGTCGTCACTGCCGGAGCTTATTGAATCGCTGCTCACGTCACGATCCTTGCGACCAACGCGATAGCTCAGCGCAGCGTTGTAATCCAGTTTACCGACACTGTTACCGTAACCGATACCCCGCGTGGTGCTGATAAAGACGCCATTTGCCATGGAGTAATCAAGCACTAATGCTGTAGTGGCGCGGCTTTTATCCGAACCAGAATAGCGTGGCGCAATATCCACACCTCCCCCCAGGGTCAACACGTTACCCTGGTTCTGTTCTGCCGCCAGTGTCGGGGTGGTCAGAAACGCCAGAACGACTCCCGGCACTATTTTTTTCAGGCTGCGAGGCAGGAGCAAAGGAGGAAACTGATGACGCAGTGCGATGTTTCTCATTAAAGAAGTCCTTGTGGATTCAAATGATGACGATACAAGCGGTTATTCACGCCAGTTTTCTCAGTTTGAATACGCACCCTAAGGTTCTTATGAGCCGAAAATGAAGAAACACTGAAGCAAGTACCGCTGCAGTAAACCTGATAGATTTATCGAAACCGTTTTTTTCTTAAGACGTTCTTCATTCACTGTTGATACCGTTACCAATGTGAAAATTCTACTAATCGAAGACGACCTGGATCTGGGCAATGGCGTGCGGATCGCCCTTGCAGATCAAGGGTTTGATGTCATATGGGTTCGCCGCAAAGAGGATGCGCTGCATCAGCTTGATGCCTGCGTGCCAGAATTGATATTGCTCGACCTGGGACTGCCCGATGGCGATGGCATGGGCCTGATGACCTGCTTGCGGCAACAGTTCAAGGGGATCCCTGTCATCATCCTGACTGCGCGAGGCACGCTACAGGATCGCCTGTGTGGGCTGGATGCCGGTGCAGACGATTACCTTGTTAAACCTTTTATTCTCGCCGAGTTGTTGGCCAGGGTAAGAGCGCTTGCGCGACGCAGTTACGGTTTTCAGAATGAGGCAATAGAAATCAGAGGGTTATCTCTGCATGTGCCAACGCGTCGCGTGACGGTGAGTGCCCGTCATGTGGAGTTGACGGCAAGTGAATACGCGCTGCTTGAAACGTTAATGTTGCGCGCTGACCGCGTGCTTACACGACGTTTTCTGGAAGAAAGAATCTTCGGCACCAAAGAAAATCTGAGTAATGCTCTCGACGTGCATATGGGGAATTTGCGTCGAAAAATCGGGGACGGTTATGTGCGAACGGTGAGAGGGGTGGGGTATGTCATTGATACTGTCCCGATCAACAAAGGCGGTGATTGATGCGAAATATCTGGCGCACCCTGAGACTCCCCACGCTCGTACGGCGAATCATCATCGCCCAGATGCTGCTGCTTACCTTGCTGTGGTGTCTTTTTTTGACTTTTGTTTTGTGGGAGGACTTGCGTAGCCCTCCGATATTAACGGGCAGTAAGACCTACGAAACCCTTTTTACGCTGGTGAACAGTATGGACGATCGCCCGCAGGAACGCACCGATGTGCTGAACACGTTCAGTAAGGCGTTGCGGGAAGGATATGGCGGAGGTGAAGATCCTGAACTGTCAATCAGCCTCATTATTCGCAAACATAACGAGATAATTTATTCATCTGATGGCGCACCAACAGGGGTCGTAAACACCCAACTGGGGGAATTACAGCGTATTGAGAGTGAGGGGCGCACCTGGACCAGCCGTACGCTAAAATCCGGGAACTCCGATGTGGAGGTGACACTTGTGACGCCTGCCGGAGGATGGAACTTCTTTATCTACCTGAACTCGCGTGGCTATTACATATTGCCGCTACTGGTGTGCATTCCTTTTCTTTTATTTCCCGCGTGGCTGTCAATTCGTATTGCAATGCGCCCCTGGAGCAAGGTCGTAAATGAAATATCCTTGCGAACGCCAGACGATCTCTCTCCATTAAAAGCCATGCCAAAACACATGGAGCTTCGTCAAATGGTGGACGCGATAAACGTGTTTCTTGCCAGGGTGCGCGAAAGCGCGGAAAGGGAACGGATTTTCATTGCTGATGCCGCTCACGAGCTGCGTACTCCTCTGGCTGCAATGCGAATCAACGTGGAGGCGCTGCAGTCGTATGTAAGCAATGAGACTCAACAGGAATTACTGGCGGGGATTGTTCGCAGCAACAGCCGGGCCGCCCGACTCGTCAATCAATTGTTGCTGATGATGCACAGTGAAGCACGTATTGATGCCGTTATGCAGCCAGTGCCGCTGACGACGCTCATTCAGGAGCGAATGGCTGCACTGGAACCGCTGGCTACGGAGCGCAGGATAGAGCTTGAATTCGTCTCTGATGATGAAGTCTGGATCACAGGCATCAGGGAGCGCCTGATGTCGCTGATTGACAATTTGATTGAGAACGCAGTCAAGTACAGCCCTGAGGGCGGACGGGTTGAAGTAGAGATACGATCGCGGGATAAAGCCACGCAGCTTCGTGTCTCAGATGCCGGGCCCGGTATTCGGCCTGAATTGAGGGAGCGTGTGTTCGACCGATTTTTTCGCGATCCCAACCAGATGCAAAGCGGGAGTGGACTGGGACTTGCCATCGTCAACGCGGTTGCGCAGCAACACAACAGCAGCGTAGGCCTGTGTACGTCTGCAGAAGGCGGGCTCCTGGTCACTGTCGATTTCCCAACTCAGATAGCCGAAAATGCGTAGCAGAGGCCAGAAGCAGACATCTAAGAAAAACGACCTGGTGTTTGATTCGGGGACTCTGTTTGCATCAACGTTATTTTAAAGGCCTGTTTTATCGAGCCATCTGGACACACGCTGGGCCAGTTCATCCGGTTTTTCCAGAGGAATAAGGTGTCCACAAGCGTCGACATAATCCACACAGGTTCCGGTTAGCCTGGCGAGTTCTTCTGCCTCCTCTGTTGAACGCAGCCGATCATGTTTCGCTGCAATAACGTAGGTCGGGCATAAAATGGGTTTTAACGTTATTCGCTCGCGGTTTAGCCCTGACTGGACTCTGAATACATCGGCTCCCAGCCTTTTTCCCATATTACGGATTTTCTTAATAATGGCCGTATTACTGGCGAGATCAGCATGAAGTGATTTTCTAATGGCCGTTGTGCTCAGCCCACTAAATTCTCTGGAGGAATTGATATTCGCTGCAGCAACACGGGTATTTATCTGTTCTGCCGAATCCTCTCTGAGAGACGTGGCAATGAGGATCATCGCCGCTGTCCGTTCCGGAAAAGCCTCATAAATAGCTCTGGCAACATAACCACCTAGCGAAAAGCCGGCCAGCACAAAACGCTCCGGTAGTTTCTGGACTATATTAGCGGCTATATCCTGGATTGTGGTTCCTTGGCCCAGGCTCGCAGGTATAAAGAGCCTGCGCTCGGGAAATGCGGTGATAAAATCGTCCCACAGTGTTTCATCAAGCATAAATCCCGGGATAAGTACCACAGGAAGGTTCTCTGCATTCATCGGCAAGCCTCATTTCCTGGCCGCAGTGCCATTGCCAGGGTTTCTAAATCTGTAAACATAGCCTATTGCAGTTGATGAAGACATTGTCGTCTCGTCGAGGTCTGCCGTTTGTTCGTAGCAGACCTTGCGGCGCTTAAGTCGATCCGGTTCGTGCCTGAGGTGATTTGGGGACTCACGGCGGCACTATTTTTTAGCCACAATCCGCATTTCCACCAGCGCATTTTCTGGAATGAACGCTGATACGCCTATGGCAGTCCACGCCGGGTAGGGTGCCTTAACATATTCATCTTTCACCTTAGAAAAAACGTCTATATGTTTTTTAAGATCAATATGAAAAGTGGTTATCTCAAGAATATTTTCATACCCTAAGCCTGCGGCTTTCAAATAAACACCAAGCTTATAAAACGCATCATGGAATTGTTCTTCCGGATGCTGACTTATCGGTTTGTCCTTCCGTGCCGCGGTAACACCAGAGAGATACACCGTGCCATCTGCTTCGATGACAGGCGAGAAGTGCCAGTCATCGAAATAATGTTGGAATTCTTCAGGGACTATCGATTTTTTCATGATTTTTTCTCAGGTTGACGCATGAGTACCTGCTGCGGGTAAACGGCACGCTGGGGAGGAACATGAGCAAGGATGTCCACGCCTCAGCCAGTTGATTGTCTGTTACGTTACTTGATAGACGCGCCGCTCGCAGCAGAAAATAAACCGGAGGCCTGCCGGGTAAGCCGGATGCTTAGCGCGGCACCCGTGGCCAGGCATATCGCCATCGCCAGAAGGGCGACGATAAAGGCATGCGTAATATTTGCACCGCTTCTGCCGGTGTCCAGCATGCTGTAAAAAATGCCACCGATGACGGCGACGCTCAGTGCAGTGCTGATTTGGAGTGTCGAGCTGGTTACTCCGGCAATCATGCCTGAAAACGCCGGTGCAACGCGGCCTGTCACCATCCGGACCAGCGTCGGCATCGCCAGTCCCTGGCCGAGGCCGGTGATAAAAAGCAATACAGCGAGTGGCAGCATGGACGGTGCGCTACCCGTCATGGTATGGGCAATCAACCCTGCCAGGCCTGTTAACCCCAACGTCTCGCATCCCATCCCGATTGCGCTCAGGTAATTGCCGACAAAACGCCTCAGATAAGGTGTTAGCAACGGACCGATCAGAAAACCCACGCCAAAAGGCAGAAAAAGCAGGCCCGCAGTCAGGGCGTTTAACTGCAACGCATCTTGTAGATAAACGGAGAACAAAAGAAAGAAGGCCCCGATAGAATAAAACAGCAAAACGATCGCCAGCCCCTGGCCCAGCCCCGGTGCGCGTAACACGACCGGATCAAGCAGAGGCGAACCGCCGTTCTGGCTAAGGCGACGCTCATAACGCCATAACAGCGACGCCAGCAGCGGGACAGCCAGAAATGACAGCCATGTCCACCAGGGCCATCCCGCTTCACGGCCTTCAATTAACGGCACAATCAGCGCACTCAACGTGGCGCTCGCCAGTAACATGCCGACCGGGTCCAGTCGTTGTGCGGATGGCGCACGCGTCTCTTTCAGCAGTGGCAACCCGAAGAGAATGACCAGCAGCGCCACCGGCAAGTTAACGAGAAAAATAGCGCGCCATCCCAGGTGAAACAGATCCGCTGAGATCAGGATACCGCCCACTACCTGCCCGATAACCGAGGCCAGGCCAAATACAGCGCCATAGATACTCAACGCGAACGGTTTTTCCGCTTCCGGAAAAATGGCCTGTACGGAAGCCAGTGCCTGAGGCGCCATAATCGCGGCCGTAGCACCCTGTAACACGCGTCCACTAATCAGTACCCATGGTGACCAGGCTAAACCGCACAGCAGCGATGCCGCCGCAAAACCGATAAGCCCTATAAAAAACATCTTCCCACGACCATAAATATCACCCAGACGGCCGCCGGTAATTAAGGTTACGGCATACACGGCTGCATAGGACGAAATGACCAGCTGTTCAGCAGAGGAAGAGGCGCTCAGCTCGTTCTGAATAGCAGGCAGTGCAACATTGACGATAAAAAAATCGAGCGGGGGCAAAAATGCGCCAACCAGCAGGATGACAAACATTGCCCAGCGACGCGGCTCGGCTTGCGGGAGGATAGGGGTCGACATGGAACACTCCACAGGTAACAGTTATGTGCAGAGATTGAGAGGCAGGGCGTTAGCGCATGCCACCAGAGGCAAGAATCACCTCACCGGTGATCCATCCCGCATCGTCTGATGCGAGAAATGAGACGATCGGCGCAACATCCTGCACCTGACCGATGCGGCCGAGTGGGGTCTGCTTTTCATTCCATGTCTGGAAGTCCGAGTTCATCGCGCCTGCACTATGACTGCCTTCCGTTTCGATAAGGCCAGGGTTGACCGCGTTGACGCGAATTCCCCGGGGGCCGAGTTCTCGTGACAGTACCCCGGTAATAGCATCGATCGCCCCTTTGGTGCCGCTGTAGATGGCACTCTCGGCGATAAAGACGCGGGTGACGAACGAACTGATGTTAATGATGCTGCCGCCTTTATTCAGATGCGGCGCAGCAGCGCCGGACATTAACAGCGGGCCCAGAACATTGATGTCGAATTGTCTGCGGTAGAGTGCCTCTGTGCTCTCTTCAATGCGGGCGAACTCATAAATGCCGGCGTTGTTCACCACAATGTCCAGCCGCCCGAAAATGTCGATGGCCGCGTTAACCAGCGCCTCAACCTCAGCCTGACGGGTGACATCCGCCGCGACCGCTACCGCCTGCCCACCGGCAGCCTGTATATCGGCAACGACGTTATCAGCACTACTTTTGTCTGACGCGTAATTGACAATAACCTTCGCGCCGTCAGCCGCCAGTTGACGGGCAATCCCGGCTCCGATGCCTTTGGAACCACCGGTTACAATCGCCACTTTGTCTTTTAATTTGTACATGTCATTCATTTCCTGACTGGGGGGTGAGGACGCTATAGTGATATCGACAAAGTTGTTTTGGAACTGCCACTTTTGTATATTCAATGTTCATTTTTGTACGGTGAGACACTGGCATGGAATGGGGCGATGTCCGGGTATTTCTTGCAGTTATGCGTAAGGGCTCTTTCGGCGAGGCGGCACGAAGCCTGGGTGTGAGCCATCCGACGATTGGTCGCCGGATAAAGGCGCTTGAGGAAGAGGCGCAGCAAGCGCTATTTCGCCGGACACAGGATGGTCTGGTTCTGACCGACGCCGGCGATAGGGTGCTGAAGCTGGCAGAAGCGATGGAAAACTCCGCGCTGGCGATGGAGCGGCGTCTCGCCGGTAATCACGAACGTCTTGAAGGGATATTGCGGATCTCTTCAGCAGAGTGGTTTGCCAACTATGTTCTCGCACCGGTCCTGGAGGAACTGACGCGCCGCCATCCGGCGATTGTGCCGGAGCTTATCGCAAGCTACCGCTTACTTAACCTGTCGCGGCGTGATGCCGACATTGCGTTTCGCATCGTTCCCT
Organism: Enterobacter sp. V89_11; assembly: GCF_029967775.1. Classification (NCBI taxonomy): domain Bacteria; kingdom Pseudomonadati; phylum Pseudomonadota; class Gammaproteobacteria; order Enterobacterales; family Enterobacteriaceae; genus Enterobacter; species Enterobacter sp. V89_11. The sequence goes on from NZ_JASCAN010000022.1 coordinate 22,530, forward strand.
TTACCGAACCGGATATTGTCCAGCGCCGCCTGATGCGCATCCCCTATGCGCTATATGGAACGCCGGAAATCGCCGATATCGCCCGACACGATCCGGCCGCAGTGGGGCTTATTCTGATGAACACGGCACAATCCCACTTCTCTGACGTCGCCTGGCTGCTCGACAGGTTCCCCCAGTCACGACGTGTGTTCACCAGTACCAGCCGGGCCGTACAGGCACAGATGTGCCAGCGCGGAATGGGCATCGCCGTGTTACCGCGCCCGCTTGGTGATGCCATCACCGGCTTAGCGGCTATCAGCATGCCGGAGCCACCGCCGTCCAAAGATATATGGGTAGGGTATCACTCTGACCTCCGGCATATGGATCGCCTGCGGGTTATACTGGATATCGCCGATGCGATGCTTGCCGATCCCGCGGCGCCGTCAACGTGAGCGACGGTTTACGCAGCCATTAAGCGTTCACCTCAAAGCGTTCCCGATAGAGAGAAACCAGCCAGTCTACAAAAATCCGGACACGGGGAGAAAGCTGTCGGTGCTGTGGATAGATAGCCGAAAGTTGCATGGACGGGCTTTTCCAGTCGCTTAACACTTCCTGTAGCAGGCCATCCCGAAGGGCATCGTCCACATGATAACGTGGAAGCTGAACCAGCCCACATCCACGCAACGCGCAAATAACGTAATTCTCTGCGTCATTCACTGTCATCCAGCCTTTGGTCGGATAGCTTTTCTCTTTACCGTTAACAATGAGTTCCAGAGGGTAGTTCTTACCCCGGCTGGTGGAAAAGAAATTGACGCTCTGATGAGAAAGCAGATCGTCTGGAGTCATCGGTCGGCCGTGCTTACGAAGATAGTCCGGACTGGCGCAGATAACCTGAGGCATCTGGGCTAAAGGCCGGGCAATTAATGATGAATCAAAGAGCTTGCCCGCGCGTACGGCGCAGTCAACGCCTTCCCGAATCAGATCGACCAGACGATCCCCACTGCTGATAACCAGCCTGATGGCGGGATAGCGGGCGTGAAACTCGTCAATACGGGGCAGTACAATGCGGGTCGCATGGGCCCCGTGAAGATTCACGCGCAAAATCCCCTGTGGTCTTACGCCGGAATGACGCAGGGAAGACTCCGCATCGTCCAGTTCAGAAAGAATATGCACGCAGCGTTCATAAAATGCCTCGCCATCCAGCGAGGCCCGCACGTGTCTGGTCGTGCGCTCCAGCAGACGACACTCCAGGTTTTTCTCCAGGCTTTTTATTGCATTGCTGGCCGTCGCTCTGGGGATCCCTAGCTGGTCCGCGGCCTGACTGAAGCTTTGAAGCTCTACAATGCGGGTGAAGAGCAGCATGGTATCAAATTTATCCATCACGGATCCTGAAGGCGATTATTAACGATAATGGAATTATGTTATCAAATATCACCCATTTATCTCTCCCGCTAAAACATTAATATCTCCATTCAGACCCCCTTTCACTGAAACCGGAGAGAACGATGGACAAAGTCAATAAAACTGCCCTTGTTACGGGTGGTTCCCGTGGTATCGGCCGCGCCATTGCTGAGCGTCTCGCGCGGGACGGTTTTACCACTATCGTGAATTACGCAGGTAATGCCGAGGCGGCTGAGCAAACCGTGCAGAGCATCGTTGCTAGAGGTGGCTGTGCGACGGCGATTCAGGCTGATGTTGCCAGCGAAGCGGATGTCAGCCACTTGTTCCAGCAAGCGAAAGCGGTTACCGGCAGACTGGATGTGGTGGTGCACAGCGCGGGGATCATGCCAATGGCGAAGATTACCCCTGCCGGTCTTCACGATTTTGATCGTGTCATTCATACCAACCTGCGTGGCGCATTTCTGGTGCTGGCAAATGCTGCTGAAACAGTGAGTGAAGGCGGCAGAATCATTGCCCTTTCGACGAGCGTGATCGCCAAATCCTTCCCGGCTTATGGTCCCTATATCGCCTCAAAAGCAGGCGTGGAAGGGCTTGTACACGTGCTGGCAAACGAACTGCGGGGCAGAAATATCACCGTTAATGCCGTTGCTCCGGGCCCCACCGGGACTGAGCTCTTCTTTAACGGTAAGAGCGAAGAGCAGGTTGCGGCCGTTGCAAAACTGGCCCCGCTCGAGCGCATCGGTACCCCAGAAGAGATCGCCAGCGCAGTAGCGATGATCGCCGGTCCGGACGGGAGCTGGATCAACTCGCAGGTTATTCGTGTAAACGGTGGCTTCGCCTAATCCCCCCGACAGGCGGATGCATACGCTTTCGGGGTAAATGAGCGATGAGGCCTGCACGGTCATGCCGCGCAGGCAATAGTCAATATCGTCAATACACCTGCGGGAAACGTCCCTTCCGGGTTGATATTGATCCGACTGATGAGAGTGCGGCGGTGGTCAATGCCATTGCCGAGCGCATCCGCCAGCAATTTTTACAGCTGGCCTGCCGATAAGATATTTGGATTTAAAGAGTATGAAGAAAATGACCTCCCAGAACTTTTCCTGGGATGATTTGAAAACCGTTATGGCTGTAGGTGAGCACGGTAATCTGTCACGCGCCGCAGATGCTCTGGGCATCAATCATTCCACCTTGTTTCGTCGGTTGGGGGCCATTGAGACGTCGCTGGCATTAGCCCTCTTTCTGCGTCGCCGCACCCACTACGTTCCGACAAAAGCCGGAACCGCGCTGATCGCCCTGGGACACCGCATAGAAGAGGATATCCACTATGTTCTACAGAACATTGAAGAGGATGAATGCGGTTTTTCGGGGGAGATAAGGGTCACCACGTCGGATGCCCTTTTGCAGGATTACCTTAACCCGCTGATCGCGTCATTTAGCCGGGTAAATCCCCACATTACCTTTCAGGTCTCGACAGGAAATGAATCCGTCAATTTGTTCGATGGCGGGGCGGATATCGCGTTTCGAGCCACCAGAGACATTCCGGAGCATCTTTCCGGGCGCAAGGTGGGATCGGCGTTATGGGCAGTGTATGGTTTACGTGAGCAATGGGAAAAAAAGCAAGTCAATGCTATGGCGCTCACGGAGCATCGCTGGGTCTCCTTCCATTACGCAATGTCTAAGTTAAACGCCTTTCTGTGGATTGAAAAAAATATTCCCGAAAAAAATATCACCTTTCGCGGCGACTCCGTTCTCAGTGTTGCGTCGGCAATCTCAAGCGGGATTGGGATCGGTTTGTTACCCTGCATGCATGGCAATCAGATAGATAAACTGGCTCAGATTAGCCCCATCATGGAGGGACTGGGTGAAGACATTTGGCTGCTCGCGCATCCTGATGTGAGGAAATCAGCAAAAATAAGGGAATTTATGAATCACTGTTCTCACTATTTAGCAGAGAACAGAAAGAGAATATTCGGACAGACATGTTAATTCCTTTTTTCATATAAAATTCATTAATATTTCACAGCGTTCATTTTTGCAATAAGCCCTTTGCAAAAATGAACGGACAAAAGAATATTTCGTTTTGTATAGTTTTCTCGTGTTCACGAATCAGGTCGTTAATACACTGATAAATTTAAACAAACATCGCGGAAACTATTATGACGATTAAAGCAACACCTGCAGCGGCCAGAAATCTGTTAAGCCCGGAAAACCATGCGCTGATCCTGCTGGATCACCAGAGCCAGATGGCGTTCAATGTGAAAAATATTGATATCGGCCTGCTGAGACAAAATACCGCAGTCCTCGCGGAAACAGGTAAGGGGTTTAATATTCCGACCCTTGTTTCGACGATTTCACGCCATGATTTTGCGGGCCCGGTATTTCCTGAAGTTTCAGCGGTATTCCCGGATGACGCGTCGTATGTTAACCGATCCACCTCCAACGCATGGGAAGATGGTAATTTTGTTGATGCCGTCAACAAACTGGAGCGCGACCGCCTGGTGTTTGCAGGTCTGTGGACCTCGGTCTGTCTGAATGGTCCGGTTCAGTCTGCCATTGAGCAAGGTTTTGACGTCTATATCGTCACAGACGCCAGCGGTGACATGAGTGCAGAAGCTCATGAACGCGCTGTGCAACGCATGATTCAGGCTGGCGCAAAGCCGATTACTGCCCTGACTTACCTGCTTGAACTGCAACGTGACTGGGCACGTCATGAAACCTACGAACTGACCACTTCGATCAGCCAGAAACATGGCGGAGCGTTCGGTATTGGCATTCAGTATTGTGCAGATATGGTTCACGCCTAAGATAACTCGCCATACGATTTTTTTTGCTGGGGGAGTGGAATGACCGTATGGCCGGTATGCGGGCAGGATGCAGTATTCCTGCCCGCATGTTTTTTCTGAGTTCTGTTCATCTTTCTTCGTTCCCCCTCGCTCGCCGTTTCGGCAGCCTGCCTTACCCCGAATTCTTTTGAAAACCATTCCGAACAAACATGCCATCCAGCATTGAGTAAAAAATGAGTGATGAAATTGACACTCAACCTACCAACTGGTAGGTTGGTTTTCGCTCGCTTTCCAGCCAACCGGATCCGGGCCTGAGAACGTTATTTTTTTACCTATGCGATAAGTGAGATCGGTAATGGAGAAAAAGCATGAGTTAGCGGCAGGGCCATCCATTCAGGGAGATGGCATTGCGGAAACAACGACAGCGACCGAGGTTTTTTCCGGCCCTGGCATGAGTATCAACCTGCGTTTTTGCCTGATGAAAGAGGTTGCGGCGTATAAGGCGCAGCAGGGTCAGGCAATTGCCGACCCTGAACAGGAACGGGACGTGCTTGAAAGAGCCTTTGCTGTCGCCCACGCGTCAGGGCTGGAAAGAGAGAGCGTCAGGTCTTTCATTCAACTGCAGATGAACATTGCGAAGGCTATCCAGCATTTCCATTGTGCCGACTGGCTCATGGAAGAAGACACACCGAGGACACCGATGCCGCTCTCTGCGGTGAGAGCAAAAATTGCCCATGCCGATGAATCAACGCTTCGCAGTATCGCCCGGAAATTAAAAACGGAGGGCGGCTTTTCCGGAGCTGATAAAGCGGCATTCATGCGAGAAATTCAGCATGAAAAAGTACGTGACAGAGATAAAGAGCGGCTCTGGGCTACAGTTAAAAAAATCCTGCTTCATTCATCCTGTGGCGCGTCTTAATGGGCGAGTTATCACGCCAGCAGCGAAAGACGTGCTTAATGTTTTCAGGAATACGTTCTCGCGTATTTGATTGTGTATTCACTGTGTGAGCAAAAATATGACGAACACTTCACTTTCCACCGGCCAAAAAATAGTCCGCCTGTGCCTGGTCGCGATTATTCCCCTTGTCTTGATAGCGCTGTTTCTCTGGTCAGGCGGCTGGCTGACGCCCAATCGTCTGACGTCTGACAAACTGGTTTCGGTATTGCAGAAATCGGGTGGGGAACATCCCGGTTTTCGCCGCAATCACGCGAAGGGCGTGTGCGTGGTGGGGGATTTTATCTCTAACGGCCAGGTCAGTTCGTTATCGCGAGCAGCGCTATTTGCCCCTGGCGAAACGCCAGTTACGGGCCGTTTCGCCATCGCAGGGGGTAACCCAAAAGCGCCGGATTATGCCGTTCCCGTGCGCAGCATGGCGCTGCAATTCAGGCAGAGCAACGGCGAGCAGTGGCGAACAGGCATGAACGCGATGCCACGCTTTCCGGTCTCTACCGTTGAAGACTTCTATGCGCTGCAAAACCTGACTCTGCCCGATCCGGCAACCGGTAAACCCAACCCCGATAAGCTTAAGGCGTTTGTGATCGCGCATCCTCAGATGCAACCCTACCTCGCCTGGGCAAAGCAGTATGTACCTTCATCCAGTTGGGCAAGCGATCGCTTTAATAGCCTGAATGCATTTCGCTTTATTGATAAAGCGGGTAAAGAGCATCTGGTCCGCTGGAGTATGGTGCCGCATATTGGCTCTCAGCCGATGAGCGAGGCGGATAAAAATGATAAAGATTTTCTGCAACACGATCTTGAAGAGCGCCTGAAGCAAGGGCCGCTGAAATGGGATCTGATGATTACCGTCGCTAAACCGGGCGATCCGGGCAACGATGCAAGCCAGGTTTGGCCTGAAGATCGGCAAACCATCAATGCCGGCATGCTCGTGCTGACGCGTGCAACACCGCAGCAAAACGGTCCGTGCAATGACATCAACTACGATCCGCTGATTTTGCCCGATGGCATTGCCCCTTCGGACGATCCTATACTGAATGCGCGCTCGGCGGCCTATGCCAAATCCTACAATGCGCGTACCCGTGAACAGTCCCAACAGTCAGGAGCTGGCTTATGAAACAGGTTGCTTATTTCCATCCGGCGTTGCGCATTCTGCACTGGTTCATGGCGGCGGCTATCGTGGCAATGTTGTTTATCGGTATTGCAATGGTTTCAACCATTTCGTCGAAACATGCCCTGCTGGTGGCGATCCACAAACCGCTGGGGCTGATGATTCTGGTTCTGGTGGTGGTCAGGCTATGGCTGAGGTTTTATACCTCCGTCCCTTCGCTACCGGCTTCCATACCGGCCTGGCAGCGCCTGATAGCGCATCTCTCACACTGGGCGTTATACCTCATGATGTTCCTTCAGCCCCTGATTGGCTGGGCGATGCAGTCAGCGGCGGGGTACCCCATCACCCTCGGGGGCGGGGTTGTTTTGCCACCCATTGTTCCGGTGAATAACGACTGGTTTGCCATTCTGCGGCCTTTGCACTCTCTGGTTGCGCTGATGCTATTTGCTACCGTGATGCTGCATTTGGCGGCCGCGCTTTTTCATGCGTTAGTGCTGCGAGATAGCGTCTTTGACAGTATGGCGGGGACCGGCAGACGGCGGCAGTAAAGGCGGCCTGTCGGTAGGTTTTCGCTCTGCTCTCTGATATCTTATTGATCTGTATACTGACAATGGGTTACGGCTATGTCCACCGAACGTTCACAGAAAGCAAACGACATTATATTTTTCACCCGACAATTGCTTACCACCGGTGGCTACCGAAGCTTCAGTTTTGCCGACCTTTCTGAAAAGGTGAATATTCGCAAGGCGAGTATTCACCACCATTTTTCAAGCAAGGCGGAGCTGGTAAGGGTCGTCGTGAGCGAGTATCGCCAGGAGGCCCGCGCCGGAATGCAGGCATTAAGCCGTCAGCTAAATAATCCGGTTGCCGAACTTCAGGCCTATGCCGATTATTGGGCCAAATGCATCCAGGACGGTTCTGCGCCATTTTGTATCTGCGCGATGCTTGCCGCCGAACTGCCGACGTTGCCGCCCGAAGTCGCTTCGGAAGTGACGGGACATTTCGCCGATCTCTCTGGCTGGCTGACGGAGTTGCTTCAGAGAGGAGAAAGGGAAAAATGCTTTACTGTCCGGTCAACCCACGCCAGCGAGGCGGGGCAGTTAATGGCAACGGTACATGGTGCCATGTTAGCCGCACGCGCGTTTAACGACGCGAAAGTATTTCAGCAAATCGTCCAGCCGGTGATCGACAATATTCTTGTGTCGGATTGATCGCTCGATAGCACGACATTGCTCTTTTAACCTGCTTATAAGGGCGCAATGTGCACCTCTCCTGAGGGTATTCCGTACCAATAATTGAACACTCCGCACAAATTCTGACCGTTTAAGACGCAACGGGGGATTAGAAACGACAATTTTTTCAAATTCCGCCTTCGTCCAATTTTAATAACCTGCTCTGTCTCATATTATCATGGTGTAAAAGGGAGACAGGGACACGTCTGAAGGCTAATCTTTGTTAATGACGATACGGCAAGCAACAACGTCGGGATGGCTGTCATGGACCGTTAAACGAGAGTGTAACGGGACCGTTTCGTCCTGGAGTCTTATCTGGTTGGCTGGTAACAATTTGTGTCAGAATAGACGACAAGACATACCTATTTCCTTATTGGAGTCATCGCGCATGAGAATGGCAATCACCCTACTTTTCTTGATTATTTCGACCTGTTCCTGGGGGAAGGAACTCCCTAAGCTTGAAGGGAAACCCGTGTTAACCATCTCCGGGAAAATCGAGAACAGTAATCAAAATGGCGCTGCAGTCTTTGATATCGCTGGCCTGGAAAAAATCGGCCTCGTTACCATGCGTACCCGTAACCCATGGTATAATGACCAGACAAGCTTTGAGGGTATTCCCATGAAAAAACTCATGGAACTGGTCGGCGCCAAAGGCACTGTTCTGAGTGTAACCGCGCTCAATGATTATACGACTGAAATTCCCATTGAAGACTTCACAAAATATAACGTGATCCTTGCAATAAAAATGAACGGCCAATATATGCGCGTTCGCGACAAGGGCCCTCTGTTTATTGTCTATCCTTATGAAAGTAACAAAGAGTTGGATAACCAGGTCTATTACTCGAGATCAGCATGGCAGATTAGCAAAATGGTCGTAGAGTAATAATCTGGAGAAATGCATGAACAGGATCCTGGTAGGCATTATATTTTTCCTATTCATTACAACCGGGTATATTTCATTTCTTTTGCATGAGCGGCAGGAGGATCTGCAAAAACTCAACCATTATAAGGACTCCTGGTCTGTCTCTCAGATGGTTTCAGAATACTACAGGCTGGAGTCGTGGATCAGCCGTTATTCTGACAATAATCCTGATATCACCATGGACGATCTCCGCATGCGGCTGGAGATCATGCTTAGCCAGCGTGAGTTACTGAAAGAAGGCGATTTAGGGAAATATGTAAAGTCGAATAAAAGCCATAATGCACTGGCAAAAAACCTGCATGAAACGCTTGATTACCTTGAGCATCATCTGGAAGGGATGAGTCGCGCTCAACTTGCTGATTATCTTGAGAAAATGTATGCGCTTGATTCCTCCCTTAGCCAGTTTTCATCCAGTGCACTCTCCAATGATGTTAACTCCATCAACGAGACAAACCAGAATATACAAAAGCTGTATCGTATCTATTCAGGCCTTTCGGTTCTGCTGATTATTTTAAGTGCGATATTGGGTGTTTTAAACGTCTGCCAGAACAGGAAGATACTTAAAACTCACCGACAGGTTACCAGCCTGGCAAATGAACTTCAGAAATCGAAGGAAATACTCCAGCAACAGAATAAAAAACTGGCGTATGACGTTTACCATGACTCGTTGACGGGGCTTAAAAACAGGCTTTATTTCTGGGATGATCTTATTAATAATATCTCGATAGCGAGCCGCATACACAGGCCAGTCACGGTCATGTTATTTGATCTTGATCGCTTTAAAGAAGTCAATGACAGCTTTGGTCACGATGCCGGCGATCTGTTATTGCGTGAGGTTGCGCACCGGTTATCCTCCATGAGCAACGAAACAAATACATTCTATCGCCTCGGGGGCGACGAGTTTGCATTATTGTCGCATGAGCTGACAGAAGAAAGTGCCGTTAATCTGGCCATGGAAATCTGTGAGTGCATTAAAAAGCCTTACATAATAGGTAATTCTAACGTCACCATTGGTACCTGCGTCGGTATTGTTGTTTCAGAGTTAGAACGACGTTCAGATTATCTTTATAAGTTTGCCGATCTGGCTCTGTATGAAGCTAAACGTGCAGGCTTAAACATGATCAAAGTGTTTCGCCGCATCATGCTGCAAAAGCTCGAGGAAAGCAGAACCCTGGAGCGTGATTTATCAGTGGCAGTCGCAAATAAAGAGTTGGTCGTTTACTATCAGCCGATTGTTGATTCGTACACCACTGAAATATATGGCTATGAAGCCCTTCTGCGCTGGAATCATCCCGTTAAGGGCATCATTGCGCCGGATGATTTTATTTCGGTAGCAGAGAAAACGGGATTCATTCATGAGATAGGCAAAGCCGCGCTTGAAATCGCCTGCAAGGAAGCGACGACATGGAAGGTGCCGGCAAGGATCTCTGTCAACGTGTCTCCGGTGCAGTTAAGCAGTATGAATTTTGTCGATACAGTACGCGCAGTGCTGGCCGAAACGGGGTTGCCCGCGACCCGACTCGAACTGGAAGTGACGGAATCTTCGCTGTTTACCGACAGTGAAACCCCCATCGAAATCCTTATGGCGCTCAGAGTGCTGGGCATAAAAATCTCTATTGATGATTTTGGTACGGGCTATTCCTCCCTTTCAAGATTGATTCAGTTAGGCTTTGATAAAATAAAAATCGATAAATCCTTTGTGCGAACAATATCCACGGATGAAGAAACTCAGACCATCGCAAAATTAATGGTCGGCATGGCGAAATGCCTTGATATGATAATTATTGCTGAAGGCGTTGAAACCAATGATCAACTTTTGTGCCTTCAACGTTTAGGGTGTGATTTGGCACAAGGTTATCTCTTTGGAAAGCCCGCGCCCTTTATCAGTCAATCAATCAAAGCGGGTGAAACACTTGTTTAATCCTGCGGTGACGCTCCCTGGTCAACACGTGTGCCTGGCGCCTGGAAGAGAAGAGAGGGCGATATGCAGGCGCAACGGCTGATGGGGGAGGGGTATGAACCGTACGTTGAGCAACAGGGTGACAGACTGACCTACTCTTTGCCGGTCGATTCCGGATTTGTCAGTTTTAACTTCACGTTTGATCTTCGCCAGACCGATCTGGATGTCCTGCTGTCGAGCGATTACAGGCGAGCCGTCCTTGAGATCACGGCCCACACCTTGCTCCAGCATTCGACACTGAAGGGGAATGACCGTTTCACTCAGAAAGACTTCGACAATCTGGTCGCAGTCACACTCCATGCATCGCTGGCACTTTTGCACATATTCATTTCGCGCGTGAGCCGTGAGCACAATATTGCCATTGACCATTATGTTGAAGAAATACTCCACCGACGAACGCGCCGCGGCTGAACAGGCCCGAAGCCTGATCAATGTGTTCCTGATACTCCCCTCAACGCGAACATGACTGCCCCTCAACAGAAGCAGCATGCATCTGCAATTTGCCGCATCACGGTCGCGTTATTCGGCAAAGTTCAACAGCGCGTTACCCTCCAGGCGATACCGTACCCATTCGTTTTGAGGTAATGCGCCAATGCTGAGGTAAAAATCAATTGCGGGCTGGTTCCAGTCCAGTACGCTCCATTCAAGGCGTCCGCAGCGCCGTTCCACGGCATATTGCGCAATTTTCTTCAGCATCGCTTTTCCCGCGCCCTTGCCGCGATAATCGGGGGAAATATACAAATCTTCCATATAAATACCGTTACGTCCAAGCCATGTGGAGTAGCTGGTGAAGAACACGGCGTATCCGGCGATTTTCCCTTCAATCTCGCAGATTAATGCTTCGGTATGGCTGCCGTCGCCAAAGAGTGTTTCGCGAATCTCATCCGGTGTGGTGACCACTTCTTGCGGGGCTTTTTCGTAAACCGCCAGCTCATAAATCATATCGTAAATAGCGGAGGCATCTTCCGGGCGGGCCTGGCGAAGGCTGATACTCATATGTTTTCCTGTCTTTTTTGCAAGGCATCGTTATTGATGGCGTTAAGCATAGGGGGTATTGTCAGAAGAATTAAGTGCAATGAAATCACCCCATGATGAATATTATGCATCCAGCGCTACGACGTCTTGATTTAAACCTGTTGCTCATTTTTGACGCCATTTATCGGCACTGTTCCGTTCGCCTCGCCGCGGATGAACTGGCGATGAGCACCTCTGCGTTGAGCCACGCACTGTCCCGACTGCGTATTGCGCTCAATGACCCGCTATTTTACCGGGAAGGCCACCGGATGTGCCCAAGCGTGTATGCCACCCAGCTCGCGCCCTCTATTGCATCAGCACTGAAATTTCTCAATCAGGAGCTAACTGTACAACCGGCGTTCGTGGCTTGCGAAAGCACGGAGCGGATCCAGATTGCGATTACGGACTTTACCGCGTTGTGCATTTTCCCGACGTTGATGCAGAGACTGCAGCAGGAAGCGCCTGGCTTGCGCTTTGATTTACGCTATTTGCCACACAGCCCGGCGCTGAACGAACTGTTGGCAGGAGAAGTGGATCTGGCGCTGGGATTCAGTACACCCGACGATATCCGCCACAATGAACTGGACGAGATAAACTGGTTTGAGGATGAGTATGTTGTCATCAGCAATACCCGCCGAACACAGCTGACGCTGGAAGATTATCTTGCCGCACGGCATCTGGTGATAACCCCCTGGAACGAAAAGCAGGGGGTACTGGATTTACGGCTTGAGCAGTTGGGGTATACGCGGCATATAGCGCTTAAGACGCCATCCATGCTGAGTGCCCCGTTTATCGTTGCGGAAAGCGACCTGCTAATGGCCATTCCCCGTTTTGCTGCTGAGAAGCTGAAACATGCTGCCAGTATTCAGATTTTTTCATTGCCGTTCACCATAAGCCCGTTTGAAGTAAAGATTTACTCGCATAAACGCAGTGGCCAGAGAGGGGCAACCAAATGGCTGAAGACGACACTTCACATGCTGGCGGACGAGTTGCCGCAAAACATTTATGGCCATGAAACTGACAGTCGAATTTGAATGAGGGTAAATGCCATGCTTCTGGAACAGTTGAAAACGCTGGAGCGCACGCTTCATGGCAGCAGGCGCAACGATCGTGAATGGCTTGAACAGATACTTCACGACCAGTTCAGGGAAATGACACGATCAGGTGTGTTGATCGATCGTTCGCAGACAATAGAGGCACTTTCTGCCGAAACAGTTATCCCGACCATTCTCAGCAGCGACTTTCAGCTCATCCAAATAAGAGAGGATGTCGCGATATTGCACTACAGGACATTCAATGCGGACGGCACTCGCCCGACTTTGCGTTCTTCGTGTTGGGAGCGGGCCGGGAGCGGGCAATGGAAACTGGTATTCCATCAGGGGACACCTGATGCGGGGAGCGGATAAGGTCCCGGGAGCGCACCGCAGAAAACGATTTCTGGATCTCAAGTGGGGAGAGTTAAGCCAGCCGACGGGCTGGCCTGAAATAGCGGCATTGCTCCGCACTCATTTTAAGTTTGTGGGGTCGCTTATCGCTCGTAGCAAACCTTGCGGCTCTTATGTCGGTCCGCTTTGTGCCAGAAGCGGACGTTATGCTAATCATTGATGAGATGATTTGGCTGGAGCGTACGCTTAGCCAGCTTCTTTTGCAGAATGATAACGATGATGGGGAACCCTGATGCGGAAATTGCACATACCCCCAGCAACGTGTTCATATTTTGTTGTGCTATGGAGTGCCCAGATAATAGAAAAGAAGACAGAAAAAATGCGACAGTTGTGATCAGGTACATTATTGATGACTGCAATGAAGAAAATCCCGCTCGTTGCCTGTCATCAGGAAACTGAATACTCACCGCCGAGGAGGAAACCAGACGACTGTAAGATGCACCGAGAAATAAAATAATAAATAGCGTCGGATTCGAATAGCCCATAACAGGTATCAGCAAAGCGAGTAAAAAAACGAAAGTTGACCCTGTAGCTAGACTCACTGCAGAAAAATGCGGAGTTAGCGCACCTGTCATTTTTGTTGACAGGTATCCTGCAATGCCCCCGGCGAAAAACAGCCATGGCAGCAGGTATTGAGAGCCCCCCAGCTGTTGGGTCATTAATGGTACCAAAACAGGAATGACCAGCATCGGGCTAAACTGTACCAGCGCATTACTGGAAGCGAACAGTAAAGTATTAACGTCGAGAGGCAGTGCGTGGGGTGTATCGAAAGAGACTGTATCCTGAGGGATGATGGATACAATCAGTGGCATTGCCAACAAACACAGCGTACTGGTTAGCCACAAAGCGACATGCCAACCGTAATGAGCGCACAAAAATAGTATCGTGGGCATTCCGGCAATGCTTATCATCGGAAATGATGCAATTACCGTCGCCAACAATTTCCCTCGCAAGTTAGTTGGTGCGAGATTTATCAATATACTGATACTCACCCCCATAGTTGTGCCTCCAGCCAATCCGGCACAGAATCGTAATGTAAGCAGAAGGCTAAAGCTGGAGGTAAATGTCGTCAAAAGTGTCAGTAGGCCGAGTAGTGCCATATTGGCGATTAAAAAACGTTTCTTATTGAAACGACCAATCCAGTAAAAGGCGATAATTCCCGACAGGACCGCCCCGGAGGTGTACATGCCCGATACGTAGCCAGAGAATGACACGGGAACGGCGAAGTCTGCTGCCATAAAAGCAAAAACAGGGTTGAACATCATATATTCCAGCGCATTTGTGAACTGGATAAAAGCCATGACAACCGCTATCCGGATGAGGGCTTTATGATTAAACGTTGTTGTGACCGATGACATAACAAGCGACCTGTGGGTAAAAGATATCCGAGTTTAATTGCTTTCAATCTTATTCAGTAGATGGTAAAACTGGCACGTATTGTTATCATTTATGGGATAGTCTATGCGACCAGCTCTTGATTTTAATACCCTGAAAGTTTTCATTGCGGTGGTTGAAAGAGAAAGTTTTGTTGGGGCATCTAAAGTCCTTGAAATGCCGACATCAAACGTTAGTCGTTGTATTTCTCAGCTAGAAGACAGACTGAATCTTCAGCTCATTGAGCGCAGCACCCGACATATGAAACTCACACAAGCGGGGCACCTGCTCTATTCCCGGGCGAAGCCATTAATGGATGCACTTGAGCAGACTGAAACAGAATTAACGTTGCGGCAGATGCAGCTCAAGGGGCCACTACGTATCTGTATTCCCAATGAAATAGGTCCTGCACTGCTGGGTTCTGTGATTGCCGATTTCGCCTGCCAGCACCCGGATCTGGAAATTAGCTGTGTCACAAATTTGTCTGGTCTTGAATCCCTGAGAGACGATCTCGATTTAGCCATCATTGTGAGCCGTGGCCAGATGGATGACGGTGATTACATAGCCCGTCACCTGGTGACGATCCCTTGCACCATCGTTGCAGCCCCCTCCGTCATTCAGCGTTATGGCATACCTTCTCGTATACAGCAATTTGAAGAATTACCCTGTATTACCACGGTAAATGCACTTAAAGGTGCTCCCTGGCAGTTTGTGAATAAAAAGGGGGGATTTGAGACGATAAAGGTTAAAGGCCATTACCGGGTAAACAGCGGAGAGATGGCAGGACGCGCGGCGGTAGCGGGTGTTGGTTTCGCTATTCTTTCGAAACAGGCCTGCCAGCCCTACATCGACGATGGACGACTGATCGAGACTAAGTTCGAACAACCGCCAGCCCCACTTCAATTGTACGCACTTTATTCAGACAAGCGTTATTTGCCCGCTAAAACACGAGCGCTTATTGAATACATACAGCAGAATTTGAGCAATCTATCCTTAGCAGCCTAAGGATAGATGAAACAGCTACAGAGAGTTCCAGTGTTTCAATGGTCTCTAAATGCAGAATGTCTGCTGTACGCTCAACGCAGACCTTATGACCACGTGGGCTGTCCGTTGCGTGCCAGAAACGGACGTTCAATGGAATAAACGTATCTGCAATTAAAGGCACGCCTCGGAAACTCCGAAGCTATCCTCAAACATGCGAAAGCGGGTAATAAGACCATTTTCGATGTACATGTCGAGTACAAATTCGGTTTCAATCAGCTTCTGTGTTTTTTTAACGCGTGATGCAAGCTCACCAATAGCAACCAGTCGCTTGTCTTTAATGAGAATATCTTTTATTTCAAAATGTTCTGGTGAGAGGTGTGTCCGTATTTGCGCATAGAATTCTGCCACACCGTTTCTGCCGTATTTTCGGCCAATCCAGGGAACTAACTGAGTATTTCCAGCGACCACCCAGTCGACGCTTTCACTTACCAGTGCCGCTATCTCATTCACATCTTCTGCTGTGGCTATACGATGAAAAAAAGTTTCCGCTACTACCTGTGGTGTTTGGACTGTCATAGCTTGTTAATCCCAGTAAGAGTAGTTAAGGATTGTCAGACTAAACGATGGTATTAAAAATCACCTTGTCCTACGGTGCTGTTTGATCATGTTATAGAGAGCAGTTGGTACGTTACTCAGTCCCCTGGGGGGGCTTTTGTCCGATTTTCGCTCATGGCGGACCTTTGGCTCAGTTAGCTTGTCCGCTTTTTGCCAGAAGCGGACAATGCAAACCTTGCGAGGGAGTTAATTAACAACGGGAACGTCGGCGAGATGTTTAACAAAACGCTTCCTAACTTCCTGATAACCATTATCTTCATAAAACTTGTGTGCTCTGACTCTTCTTTCACTGCTTGAAAGCTCAATTTGAGAACATCCTTTCTCCAGGGCGATTTGCTCAGCGGCGATGAGGAGTTTCCGCCCGATCCCTGCCCCTCGCAATGATTCGTCAATAACCAGAGCTGAAATTAATGCCCATAAGCCGTTTTCGTGCAGGGGCGTTATAAAATTCACCACAATAACCCCGCAAAGTTCTTTTTCTGATTCGGCAACCAATATGCTAAGACCGGTATACTCTTGGTCAATGTGCTTTTCTAAGCGTTCTCCCTCTGTCTGATATCCTAGTTGCAGAAACAGCTTATTTAGAGAGGGTATATCTTTTAACTTTGGCGTCCTGATTAAGACCATGCCATAACCTCCTTCATAATAGTTTAGAAAAAATATCCAAATCACATGCACGTTGCAAACTTCCGCTCTTTGCTCAAAGCGGACCCTTCCATCTCCACCTGCCTTTTGCTTTGAACGCCGGAGCCTCAACAATTTCTCTGCCCGGCCCGGTGCAGAGAGAAAAGACGTCATCAACCTCATGCTATCTTTCTATAAAACAGGTATCCCAGTGGTAATTGGGGCTGCCCCGTTGAAATAAAAGGAACAAGTTAATGCTTGATTATATGCTTGAGCAGTTCAGCAGGCTGCCTGTTGACTCCTGGTTACTCAGGAACGGCCTGAAAGACTATATTGATGAACAGCTGCTCTGGTGTGAGGACAGCAATTTTTCATCAAATTTCCCTTTCCGGGAAACCGGTCTGCCTCAGGATTTTTTTCTTCAGAAAATCATTTCCTGCGACGGTAATGACTACCTCACCGGACCCAGATACAGAGGCGGCGATTTGAAGAAGCCGTTCATTGATCTGGTCGCCAGCTCTGCTCCTCTGACCCGGCGGGCAATGGCCTCAATACTGGACGTATGGCATCCCATGGGCGCACGTTCAGTCCGCGTTCTCCGACCCGTGTCTGAGGATACGCGCGGTTGTGCCGATCAGTTTTTCTATGTCGGCGGCAGCATGGATGAAAAAAAAGAAGCTGTAATCAGCGGCCATACTGTCCGCATTGAGCGTGCCTGCCAGCCGTCAGTTGAGTGGTGCCTTCAGGCTCTGGAACTTGCCTATGCCGAGACGTATTCCCGCTATCCTTTCCTGAAGGATAAGGTGGTTCCTGCAGATGAAGAAGACATTCGCGATGCCATTAAGGACGGAAACCTGTTCATCATAGTTTATGAGGGGGCGCGTGCCGGTTTTATCATCTGTGATAACGCGCGCCGGGCTTTTATATCCGGACAGTGGATCACCGAGGAGATCGTTATTCCGCGCTTTCGCGGAAAGCATGTTGCGGGTTCCGCTCAACAGGCCTTACTTTCTTTTCTCAGCACGCCCCGCACACCGGCATCGCTATGGGGAACCATCGAAAGCAGTAACCTGCCTTCAATACGCGCCGCTGAGCATGCCGGGAGAAAGCGGGTGATGGAGTATGCTTTTCTGTATGGGGAAGATGTGCATGATTAAGAGCTACCGGCAGCTTACGCTGTGTCTTTTCATACTGTTGTCCACATTCGGCTTCTGCCTTTATCTGGGTTTTTTTCCTTCTGTCTGGTTAAAATAAAAACCGACCCGCTTGTTATTTCAGTGCTGACAGGTTCAACTGCGCTGGCGGCGTGACCGCCACCTTGTGATCCACCCTGTCAGCTGCATACAGACCGCCTTCCCGGCGGTTTTTTTATGCCTTTTCTGCGGTAACAAGACAGGGCGGAAGTCTGCCTGCCCCGTGGCTCAGCATCCGACTTCGGGAGTTTTCGGATCTGTGCAGAAGAGGAGAGAGATTGATGCTGGACAGGCACTAATTAAGGAGGATTATTGTGATTAGGGGATTATTGTCTTTCAGGAAGGAAAAGGTACTGATTATTGCACCGAGCAGACAAGTCATTCTGACGGTCTATCAGCGACGAAGCGGCACGCATCATTTTTCACCCTGAACATCCGTCCTGACCTTTGACAACGTGGCCGATGATTAAAGTCCGCTTAGTGCCAGAAGCGGACATTGCCAGCCAGCCCAAGGCTATCTCGTGCTAATAGCAAGTTTAGCCGCGAAACATAAAAACAAGCCCCCTGTTGCTCTGTCCATCACCCGGACAACGCGACTTTTCTTCAGTACGGCTGACACAAAATGCGTAGATAAAATGAGAGTGACTGACCATATAGTCCCAATCGCTACGTGGATGCTGACCAGGATAAAAGTCCATATTAAAGGTGAGTGACCGGCAGGTACGAACTGCGGCAAAAAAGAGACATAAAAAATGCCCATTTTGGGATTGAGCACATTCCCCAGCATTCCTCTGATAAACCAGTTCCCTTGAGAAACGTTGTTGTCATCACCATCACTGAAAGATGATCGAGGACGTATCAGCAGTTGTAAGCCCAGCCAGCTCAGGTAGACCGCGCCACAAACTTTGAGCACAGTGTAAGTCATCTCTGAAACCGCCAGAAGAGCACCAAGACCTAACGCAACCAGCGCGCCCCATACAAAACAGCCAGCATCAATGCCAAGCGCAGCCTGAAAAGCCTTTTTACCGCCCTCAGCACAAGCGGTGCGCAGAATAAGTGCCGTATCAAGACCGGGAGTCAGGGTAAGTAACAGTGCTGCGAGAGAGAATGCGAAGAGGGAATCGTTAACAGTCATTTTCTTTGCCCGAAAGAGCAGATGCTAATCATTTAGCTCCCTACAATCAATCCATTAAATATTGTTTTTAAAGGTCTGCTCTTCGCTCAAAGCGGACTTTCAGCTCACTTAGCCTGTCCGCTTTGCGCCCGAAGCAGACCTTTATTCGTACGGCAAAAATCTCCGTGACAACGGTCTGTGAAACATATACGTTATATATATGTTCTATTGCAGAGTATATGCTTATGGGTATTGTCAAAATTTCAGATTTGCTGCATGAAGACGTGCGGGATGCAAGCAGAGCGATGTCACGTTCAGTGAATGCACAAGCCGAATACTGGATCCGCCTCGGTATGATGAGTGAGCTTTACCCGGAACTTAACTATCAACAAATTAAAATGATGATGCTGAAATCAGGTTCTGACCGTTTAATGGAGGTTATCAATGCCATCAATTCCCATTAAAACCGCAGATGAACTTGCCCGCCAGCGTCATGCAGGAGCGTTGCTGGCCTCCGTATTTGAGATGCTGGACACGTTTATTGTTCCGGGAGTCTCAACTCTGGACATCAATGATCGCGTAGAAGCTTTTATTGTCAATGAGTTGCAGTCAAGACCTGCCAGTAAAGGACAATATAATTACCCTTACGTCCTGAATACTTCTGTGAATGAAGTGGTTTGTCACGGAGTTCCTAAAGCCAACGAATACCTGAAAGCCGGCGCTATAGTTAATGTCGATATCACCCTGGAGAAAGGGGGCCTGATTGCCGACTCCAGCAAAATGTATCTGATTGGTGACGTCTCTCCGCTGGCTCGCCGGTTGGTGGATATAAGCCAGGAAGCCATGTGGCTGGGCATAAAAATGGTAAAACCGGGTGCAACACTGGGAGACATCGGGCATGCCATCCAGACGCATGCTGAGTCCAACGGCTATAGCATTGTCAGGGAATACTGCGGGCACGGTATCGGCAAAGAAATGCATGAAGAACCGCAGGTGCTGCACTATGGTAAACCTGGTACAGGCGAAGTGTTACAGGCAGGAATGGTTTTTACCATCGAACCGATGGTAAATCAGGGAAGCAGTAAAATAAAAACCAAAAAAGACGGCTGGACAGTGGTCACCCGGGATAAAAAACTCTCGGCCCAGTGGGAACACACGGTCGCTGTGACCAATGACGGTTTTGAAGTTTTAACACTTCGTAAAGATGAAATCATTCCAGAAAACATGGTTTGACTCCGGTGATTACTCAGCAAAAAAAAGCTTTCACGCATCTTCAACTGTGTGCTTGATTCCCGTATCCAGCCTGGCATCTTTTACAGGGGACGTCCGCTTATCGCTCACAGCGGACCTTCTGCTCCGTTAGTTTGGTCGCTTTGTGCCAGGAGCGGACGTTGCAAATATCACGGTTTTAATCGATGGGGAGCAGATCAACGATGAACAATAACCCTGAATCAGCTCATTTTAACGGCAAATAGATATCCGTGAGTAATTCATGTTCTGCTACCTCATGCACAAAGTTGTGGTAATGAAAGAAAAGCGGGAAGTCGCGAAGTTCCTCTCCGCTCTCTGGCAACCAGTCACGATACAGAGACTTAGCCAACCCGGTTAACGCATCATGCGATCCCTGATGACGTAACACCGCACAGCGACCAGCCGGAATGTCACTATTTATCACCCCGAAGCGATTGTCTTCAATAATGGGTGACGTGACGGTTCCGCAAATATGGAACTCAAATTCATCCGGCGGCGTTAAGGTTGGATCGTGTGGTGCAATACCGTATGTCTGGCTACTGGCAACCGGTGAAAAACCCGTGGTTTTTCGCCATTCAATAAAGCGAGCCGCCGTTTCGTTTATTCGCTCCGGTTGTCCATAATGTGTCAGCATTGCGACTGACGTCGCGGGGAAAGTAATGATCCTGACCTGGCTTTGCATGGTTTGTCTCCTGGCTTTGTAAGGTTCGGATATGCGCTTATGCCAATCCACCCAGGGGGGCTGCTGGCGGAATTGCGTCGGTGATAGACCGAACATTTGTCTGAAAGCACGGCTAAATGATTCAGAATGCTGGAAACCGGCGTCGTACGCGATATCAGTGATTTTCTCTAACGGATTAAAAGCCAGTCGATAAGATGCGCGTTTTAAGCGCATCATCTGGATGTAACGGCCAGGTGGCATCCCACAATAACTACAAAACTGACGATGGAAATGAAATGGCGAGAAGTGAGCCACTTCACTCAGTTTTTCCAGTAATAAAGCGTCATCGAGATGGTGGTCAATATAATCAAAGACCTGTTTAAAGCGTCTGGCGTAACTATCAGTTTTATTATCACACATGACTTCCTCCGTGCTGCTTAATATGCTCGAAGGCGATTCAGTTTGCCTGACCGATCTTGCTCAATGACGTACAAAGGAGAGCATTTCCAGGTGGCTATCTTTCGAACCTTTGACTTGCTCCCCATTGCTCAAGACTCTCGATGTCAATATGCATGCAGAACTTCCACTGTTCGCTCTAAACAGAACTTAATCCCTACACGACGGTCCGCTTCGTGTCAGGAGCGGACCTCCGTTACTCTTCTGACGAGGAAGCACAGAAATATTTAGGTCTGTTGGGTAATAATTACGATATATAATAAA
>NZ_JASCAN010000027.1:0-37395 GCF_029967775.1 Enterobacter sp. V89_11
ATTAAAAGAACCCCGTACCGTATGGTGCGGGGTTTTTTGCTTTGGGTTTTTCCCGCTCATCAAAGAGAGCATCAGACAGCACACCAATTCAAAATAAACGCGGCGATCTCCTCAACGTTATTCAAATCCAGTACCGGTTTCTCCAGATCCAGGGCTACGTCACTGGCGACTGCAATCACATGCTCATCGAGCGTCAGCTCGTGAACATCATGCCCGGCATGGTTTCTGAACAGCAGGATCTTTGCCACCGCGTCATGCTTAAACCCCTCAACCAGCACCAGATCCAGAGTAGAGTGATCCATCCGACTAACCAGATACATGAGATCCAGCGGCGCTTCATCCGGTGTTTCAGTCATCAATGCCCAGCGCTGATCACTCGCCACCATCGTTTGGGCTGCACCTGCCTTACGCAGCTCATAGCTGTCTTTTCCCGGCTTATCGACATCCATATTGTGATGCGTATGCTTAATTAATCCGGGGCGAACACCTTTAGCGCAAAGCGCAGGGATCAGTTTTTTCAGCAGCGTCGTTTTCCCGGTACCACTCCAGGCTGAAATGGCCAAAACAGGTATCATTTTTTCTCCTGCATCATCTGCAAATCTTCTGTGGTATTGACGTTCATAAACGCCGACTTAAAATCGCTAAAATCGACGGGATGGCCGCCTGACTGGCGCATAAAAGCCATCACCCTGCGCTCTCCTGCCGTCAGGTACTCCTGTAACGCCGTAACTAACGAACGGTGGATCAACGCAACAGCAGGGTGGTCACGCTCACCATCATGGGCCCAGACAACGGGTGCGCTACCACGAAGCCGTACCATGCGTTCGACAAGACAAGACGGAATAAACGGGGTATCACACGGACAGAAGATAAACCACTCTCCGTGCGACTGCTGCATAACCGAAAGCATACCGGCCAGCGGCCCGGGGTAATTCTCCTGGATATCCTCGTAAACGGGATACCCGCTACGCTGATAAACATCTCTATGCCTGTTAGCGCTGATGGCCATTGTCATGACCTGGCCCGCAAGCGTATCAGCGACATGCTGCCAGAGTGGCTTACCGTTAAGGAGCTGAAGACCTTTATCTTTCCCCCCCATTCGGGTTGCCTTGCCACCCGCCAGAACAACGCCGATTATTTGCTGCCCATGATTCATGAATATCGCCTCTTTTATTGTGGGATTGACCCTGCTAACGTGTCACTCTCAATGAAAGGAGCACCACCATGAAATGTAAACGTCTGAATGAAGTCATTGAACTCCTCCAGCCGGCCTGGCAAAAAGAGCCAGAGCTTAATCTGATGCAATTTTTACAGAAACTGGCGAAAGAGTCAGGTTTTGACGGCGAACTGACAGACCTTTCTGACGATATCCTGATCTACCATCTCAAAATGCGCGACTCTGCCAAAGACGCTGTTATTCCTGGTATTCAGAAAGATTATGAGGAAGATTTTAAAACCGCGTTGCTGCGCGCACGTGGCGTAATTAAAGAGTAAAAGCTTGTAAGCGGCGGCACCGAAATCGCCACAAGATGATATCCTGAATCATTCGTATAATTTCCGGATGATCGGATGAACGACCAGGCTTTTACTTTCCAGACATTACACCCGGATACCATTATGGATGCGCTGTTTGAACAGGGTATTCGGGTGGATTCCGGGCTAACCCCCTTAAATAGCTACGAAAACCGCGTCTATCAGTTTCAGGACGAGGATCGTCAGCGCTTTGTCGTAAAGTTCTATCGCCCACAACGTTGGTCCGCAGAACAAATTCAGGAAGAGCACCAGTTTTCTCACGATCTGCTGGATGATGATGTTCCCGTTGCCGCGCCGCTTAAATTTAATAACCAAACGCTGCTCACCCACGAAGGGTTTTACTATGCTGTATTCCCAAGCCTGGGGGGCCGCCAGTTTGAAGCGGATAATACCGATCAGATGGAGTGGGTTGCCCGATATCTGGGACGCATTCACCAGACGGGACGCAAAGAAGACTTTATTGCCCGTCCGACAATCGGTATTCAGGAATACCTGCTTGAACCTCGTCAGGTATTTGAAACCTCGGCGCTAATCCCCAAAGCGCTTAAGGATAATTTCCTCAACGCGACCGATAAACTTATTGATGCGGTGAAAACCTGCTGGCGCGATGATATTTCCGTTCTGCGTCTGCATGGCGATTGTCACGCTGGTAATATTCTCTGGCGTGATGGCCCGCTGTTCGTCGATCTCGATGATGCACGTATGGGGCCAGCGGTTCAGGACCTGTGGATGCTGCTCAATGGCGATAAAGCTGAGCAACGGATGCAGCTTGAAACGATTATTGAGGCCTATGAAGAGTTTAGCCCTTTTAATTCAGACGAAATTGTCCTGATTGAACCTTTACGCGCGATGCGTTTTGTTTATTATCTCGCATGGTTAATCAGGCGTTGGGACGATCCTGCATTTCCCCGTAATTTCCCGTGGCTTACCGGAGAGGATTACTGGCGCAGCCAGATATCCACATTTACTGAGCAGGTTAAGGTTCTTAAGGAGCCCCCTCTGCAATTAACGCCGATGTATTAATTGGACACACCCAGGAGAGAGTTAATCATGAAAAAAATTTGGCTGGCGCTGGCAGGTATGATTCTGGCATTTAGCGCTTCTGCTGCGCAGTTTACCGACGGCAAACAGTATACGACGCTGGAAAAGCCAGTCGCTGGCGAGCCACAGGTTCTGGAGTTCTTCTCGTTCTATTGCCCACATTGCTATCAGTTCGAGCAGGTGCTGCATGTTTCCGATAACGTGAAGAAAAAGCTGCCAGAAGGCACCAAAATGACCAAGTATCACGTTGAGTTCCTGGGCCCATTGGGTAAAGACCTGACTCAGGCGTGGGCGGTAGCTATCGCGCTGGGCGTGGAAGATAAGATCACTGCACCAATGTTTGAAGCAGTCCAGAAAACCCAGACAGTTCAGACGACTGCAGATATCCGTAAAGTCTTCGTGGATGCCGGTGTGAAAGGTGAAGAATACGACGCGGCATGGAACAGCTTTGTGGTGAAATCTCTGGTAGCCCAGCAGGAAAAAGCCGCCGCAGACCTTCAGTTGCAGGGCGTTCCGGCGATGTATGTTAACGGCAAATATCAGCTGAACACGCAGGGCATGGACACCAGCAGCATGGATATCTTCGTACAGCAGTACGCGGATACCGTGAAATATCTGGTCGAGAAGAAGTAAGAGCAATAAAGAAAAAAACGCCGGTCACTGACCGGCGTTTTTGTATGAAGATTTAATCTTTTCTATCTGTTCATCTTTCTCATTCCAGAGCGTATTCAGCCAACGCTGGAAAAGACGTTTGAAATTCTTATCGTTAACGTAATCCCCGTGCAACCCGTCATCAACCGGCACCAGCTCGATGCGTACAACGATCCGCGTCAGCTTGCCGCTGAGCATATCGAAGAACGGTGTCCTGTCGTTTTCCGGATAGCAGAGCGTGACGTTGAGTAATTTATCGAACTGCGCGCCCAACACGTTAAGCGCCATCGCAATGCCCGCAGCCTTGGGCGGCAGCAGGTGCTGATAAGGAGAGCGAGTTTGTTGACGCTTCTCTTCCGTAAAGCGCGAGCCTTCCACGAAGTTCACAATGGTTGTCGGATGCGCGCGAAATTTTTCGCAGGAACGGCGCGTGGTTTCCACATCTTTACCACGACGCTCCGGATGACGAAGCAAATAGCTGCGCGAATAGCGTTTCATAAACGGCATATCGAGCGCCCAGCAGGCCAGACCGATAAAAGGCACCCAGGCGAGCTGCTGTTTCAGGAAGTATTTGTTCATCGGGATATGTTTGCGGAAAAGCACGCATAACACCACGATGTCTGCCCAGCTGTGGTGGTTGCAGATAAGCAGGTACCAGTTCTTTTTGTTGAGGCCTTCAAGCCCTTCCACATCCCACTTCAGGTGTGGGTTCAGGTACAACAGGAACGCCAGTCCTTCACACCAGCAGTACATCATGAAATTACAAAATGCGGATACGGCTCGCCATACCACGGGCACGGGCAGCAGCAACTTAATGATGCCGGCAACAATGATCGGCACAGAACAGGCGACAGTCACCAGAATAGTTAAAATGATGCTTAAAGGTAATGTTATTGCTGCGAGCAATCTCGACATGATGAGCTTTTTCAGATGGTTAGCTGTAAGTGAGCGGCCGGCTATCCGGTGCAGGGCGCTGATTTTATCAGAAATCAGACAAAATAAGGGTGCTTTCATGCCAGGCGTTGCGGGATAACGCCTGGGAGCAGAAGATTTCGCTATAACGGCATGCGGCCCTGGGCTTATATCCACATAGACTAAATTGTCATCAATTGGCCATAAAGATCAAATGAAACATAATAACTCTATGATATATAGCATCTATTTATTATGAGGTATGTACTTTTAGCGTCTGTTATTCCTGTGACGTAAAAGTATGCACAAACTTATCCACAGATTTATTTTTGCGAGCGATCCTCACGATCGCAAAATCTTTTCCTGTATCTGGTGCTAATAACTGATGTTTTCATCCTTCTGTGGCATCCTTTACGCATAAATTGATTAAAGGCACGGACATTATGGTTCAGATCCCAGAAAACCCTCTTATTCTCGTCGACGGCTCTTCTTACCTGTATCGGGCGTACCATGCGTTTCCTCCTCTGACCAATAGCGCAGGGGAACCTACCGGCGCAATGTACGGCGTGCTAAACATGCTGCGCAGCCTGATCCTTCAGTACCAGCCAACCCATGCGGCAGTGGTGTTTGATGCGAAAGGTAAAACCTTCCGCGACGAGCTTTTTGAGCATTACAAATCTCACCGTCCGCCAATGCCTGACGATCTGCGTGCGCAGATTGAACCGCTGCACGCGATGGTAAAAGCGATGGGCTTGCCGCTGCTGGCCGTCTCTGGGGTCGAAGCCGATGACGTAATAGGTACGCTGGCACGTGAAGCAGAAAAAATGGGTCGTCCGGTACTGATCAGTACAGGGGATAAAGATATGGCGCAGCTGGTAACGCCAGGTATCACCCTGATTAACACCATGACCAACACCATCCTGGGGCCTGAAGAGGTGGTTACAAAATATGGCGTGCCGCCAGAGCTGATTATCGACTTCCTCGCGCTGATGGGCGACTCCTCGGATAACATCCCAGGTGTACCTGGCGTGGGTGAAAAGACCGCCCAGGCGCTGCTTCAGGGATTGGGCGGGCTGGATACGCTATACGCGGAGCCGGACAAAATCGCCGGGCTCTCCTTCCGTGGTGCAAAAACCATGGCCGGAAAGCTGGAAGAGAACAAAGAGGTGGCTTATCTCTCCTATAAGCTGGCAACCATTAAAACCGATGTTGAACTGGAACTGGGTTGTGAGCAGCTGGAAGTGCAGCAGCCTTCCGCAGACGAACTGCTAAGCCTGTTTAAGAAATACGAATTCAAGCGCTGGACCACTGACGTGGAAGCCGGTAAATGGCTGCAGGCAAAAGGGGCCAAACCTGCCGCTAAGCCAAAGGAGACGATTGTCGTTGATGCCGAAGAGCTGGCAGAAGAAGAGGCCATCGCGCTCTCTTTCGACAATTACGAAACCCTCCTTGAAGAGTCACAGCTGGTGGCGTGGATTGAGAAACTCAAAAAAGCGCCGTTCTTTGCCTTCGACACGGAAACCGACAGCCTCGATAACATCTCGGCCAATATGGTCGGCCTGTCATTTGCGACGGAGCCGGGAATGGCGGCCTATGTGCCCGTTGCACATGATTACCTCGATGCACCTGATCAGATCCCGCGTGAGCGTGTGCTGGAGCTGCTTAAGCCGATTCTGGAAGATGACAAGGCGCTTAAGGTTGGGCAAAACCTCAAATATGATCGCGGCATTCTGCAAAACTATGGCATTGAGCTGCGCGGCATTGCGTTCGATACCATGCTGGAATCTTACATTCTCGACAGCGTGGCGGGTCGTCATGATATGGACTCCTTATCCGACCGTTGGCTCAAGCATAAGACCATTACCTTTGAAGAGATTGCCGGAAAAGGTAAAAACCAGCTCACCTTCAATCAGATTGCCCTGGAAGAAGCGGGTCGCTACGCGGCCGAAGACGCCGATGTCACGCTGCAACTGCACCTGAAGATGTGGCCAAAACTGCAGAAGCACGAAGGTCCGCTGAACGTGTTCCAGCACATTGAGATGCCGCTGGTACCTGTGCTCTCGCGCATTGAGCGCAACGGCGTAAAAATTGATCCGACGGTGCTGCATAACCACTCCGGAGAACTGGCGCAGCGGTTGACCGAGCTTGAGCAGAAGGCGCATGAGCTTGCCGGCGAACCGTTTAACCTTTCGTCTCCGAAACAGCTTCAGACCATCCTGTTTGAAAAACAGGGAATTAAGCCGCTGAAGAAAACCCCTGGCGGCGCGCCATCAACGTCTGAAGAAGTGCTTGAGGAACTGGCGCTGGATTACCCGCTGCCAAAAGTGATTCTCCAGTACCGTGGTCTGGCGAAGCTGAAGTCTACCTATACCGATAAACTTCCGCTGATGATCAACCCTAAAACGGGCCGCGTGCATACCTCGTATCATCAGGCTGTGGCGGCGACCGGTCGTCTCTCCTCGACCGATCCAAACCTGCAGAACATCCCGGTACGCAATGAAGAAGGCCGTCGTATCCGTCAGGCGTTTATCGCGCCAGACGACTACCTGATCGTCTCGGCCGACTACTCGCAAATTGAGCTGCGTATTATGGCGCACCTGTCACGCGACAAGGGGCTGCTGACGGCCTTTGCGGAAGGAAAGGATATCCACCGTGCAACGGCGGCTGAAGTCTTTGGGCTGCCGCTGGACAGCGTGACTCACGAGCAACGTCGCAGTGCGAAGGCGATCAACTTCGGTCTGATCTACGGCATGAGCGCCTTTGGCCTTTCGCGCCAGCTCAACATTCCGCGTAAAGAGTCGCAGAAGTATATGGATCTCTACTTCGAGCGTTATCCGGGCGTGCTGGAATATATGGAACGCACCCGTGCGCAGGCGAAGGAGAAAGGCTACGTCGAAACCCTGGATGGTCGTCGCCTTTATCTGCCGGACATCAAATCAAGCAACGCCGCGCGTCGTGCCGGTGCAGAACGTGCTGCCATCAACGCCCCGATGCAGGGGACGGCGGCAGATATTATTAAGCGCGCGATGATTGCGGTTGATGCCTGGCTGGAAAAAGAGAAGCCACGCGTGAAGATGATCATGCAGGTACACGATGAACTGGTATTCGAAGTCCACAAAGATGATCTGGACACCGTGTCGAAGAAGATCCACGAACTGATGGAAAGCAGCATGACGCTTGACGTGCCGTTGCTGGTGGAAGTGGGCAGCGGTGAAAACTGGGATCAAGCTCACTAAGGGTTCTGCCAATAACGCGCTTTTTATGTAAGTTAGCAACATAACAAAGTGCGTTTTGTGACGATCATTAGAATTCCCTATGTAAAGAATGAAAAAAAACTACAAAAAGTGCTTTTTCTACAGCAAAAAAAGGGGTAGAGTTATTCGCGTAGGGTACAGAGGTAAGATGTTCTATCTTTCAGACCTTTTACTTCACGTAATCGGATTTGGCTGAATATTTTAGCCGCCCCAGTCAGTAATGACTGGGGCGTTTTTTATTGCGGCAAAGAAAAATCCAGGCAAAAAAAAGCGCGGACATCGCCGCGCTCGGTATTACTCTTCTTCCGCTTCCGTCGCGGGTTCCAGCTCGTTGAACCAGCTATCGAGCTTCTGACGCAGCTTGTCGACACCCTGCTTTTTCAGCGAGGAGAACGGCTCCACCTGTACGTCGCCGTTAAAAGCCAGCACCGCTTCGCGAACCATATTCACCTGCGCTTTACGCGCGCCGCTCGCCAGTTTATCCGCTTTAGTCAGCAGTACCAGCACGGCTATCTCACTTGAGACAGCCCAGTCGATCATCTGCTGATCGAGATCTTTCAGGGGATGGCGGATATCCATCAGCACCACCAGACCTTTCAGGCACTGGCGTTTTTCCAGGTATTCACCCAGCGCACGCTGCCATTTGATCTTCATCTCTTCCGGTACTTGCGCGTAACCATATCCCGGTAAGTCGACAAGGCGTTTGCCTTCTGCCACTTCAAACAGGTTAATCAGCTGAGTACGGCCAGGTGTTTTTGAGGTACGCGCCAGGCTCTTCTGATTGGTCAGCGTATTCAGGGCGCTGGATTTCCCCGCGTTAGAGCGGCCAGCAAAAGCCACTTCAATGCCAGTATCAGAAGGAAGGTGGCGGATATCGGGCGCACTGGTGACAAAATGCGTCTGTTGGTAGTTCCAGGTAGTCACGTGGTCGTCTCCAAAATCGTAATCTGAGGGGGATTATACCTGAATGCCGACAAAAGACTTTTTTGATTGCACAGTGCCTGTAGGTTAAAACCCTGGCGGTTGTGAGAGATCGGCTATGAATATTATGGGAGATTTCAGAGAATTCGCAGGCGTTAAAAAAGCCAAATTGTTTTAAATCATAAGCTTATTCTCGGGTAATTATCTGAAAATCCGTTTTTGTGCCGTTTCGTTGCTTGTCAGTTTAACTGAACAGGGTAAAGTGTGCGTCAGGGCGAGGAAGCCAACAGGAAACAGACTTAAGGATTAGGGTCAGGAGCGCCAGGAGGCGAAGACGCAGGATTGTCAGGATGACCAACGCCTGGAGGCGTTTTAACAGGAAACGGAACCGTATCACGGACGGTATTAGCCAAGGGATAAACAGGGTTTGTTGTTGGCAAACACGGAATGTCTGACCCGTTAAGGGTTGTGAGTCAGGAAAAAAGGCGACAGATTGCTCTGTCGCCTTTTTTCTTTGCTTGCTTTCTGCTAGATTTCGCCGCAATTCTATACTGAAGAAAACGACTTAAAGATAAAACATCATGAAAAAACCGACCTCCGCTGCGGGCGCTAAACGCCCTGCAAAAGCACACCGCAAAACGCGCGAAGAACTGAACCAGGAATCGCGCGATCGCAAACGCGATAAAAAACATCGCGGTCATGCTGCGGGTAGCCGTGCAAACGGTGGTGATGCTTCTGGCGCTTCTGCGAAAAACAAGCAGCAGAAAGACCCACGTATTGGCAGTAAAACACCTGTTCCACTGGGCGTGACAGACACCCCGGTCACTAAGCAGCACAAACCAAAGAGCGAGAAACCTATGCTTTCACCGCAGGCTGAGCTGGATTTGCTGGAGAACGATGAGCGCCTGGACGCGCTGCTGGAACGTCTTGAAGAGGGTGAAACCCTGACCGCCGAAGAGCAGTCATGGGTTGATGCCAAACTGGACCGCATTGATGAGCTGATGCAGAAGCTGGGTCTGTCTTACGACGATGACGAAGATGAAGAAGAAGACGAAAAGCAGGAAGATATGATGCGTCTTCTGAAGGGTGGAAACTAACATTTGCATCCGGCAGGGACGATAGTCCTGCTAATAACCCTTCCGGTTATATGTTATCTGGTGTGGTTATTCGTTAAACTACGGCGGTTGTCGCGGCGACAGAAGTGGCTGCGCACCCGAGTGATGGCCCGCGATGGGGCCAGAACGGGCCGCCGTATGCGAACGCGACACCAACGGAAGGAGTGAGCATGTCTGTACCAACTATCGACTGGGATTTGGCCCTAATCCAGAAATATAACTATTCCGGGCCGCGTTATACGTCATACCCCACCGCGCTGGAGTTCTCCGATAGTTTCGGCGAAGCGGCGTTTCAGCAGGCTGTCGCGCGCTACCCCGAGCGTCCGCTGTCGCTCTATGTCCATATTCCGTTCTGCCACAAGCTCTGCTACTTCTGCGGCTGCAATAAAATCGTTACCCGTCAGCAACATAAAGCCGATCAGTATCTGGATGCGCTGGAGCAGGAGATTCTGCACCGTGCCCCGCTGTTTGCCGGCCGTCACGTCAGCCAGCTTCACTGGGGTGGGGGGACGCCAACGTATCTGAATAAAGCGCAGATCAGCCGTTTAATGACGCTCCTGCGCAACAACTTCCGTTTTAACGACGATGCTGAAATCTCGATCGAGGTCGATCCGCGCGAAATTGAGCTGGATGTACTGGATCACTTACGCGCTGAAGGTTTCAATCGCCTGAGCATGGGCGTGCAGGACTTCAACAAAGAGGTGCAGCGGCTGGTGAACCGTGAGCAGGATGAAGAGTTTATCTTTGCCTTACTCAACCATGCCCGCGATATCGGCTTTACGTCGACCAATATCGACCTGATTTACGGCCTGCCTAAGCAAACGCCGGAGAGCTTCGCCTTCACGCTGAAACGCGTGGCCGAACTCAACCCGGACCGCCTGAGCGTCTTTAACTATGCGCATCTGCCGACGCTGTTTGCCGCTCAGCGCAAAATCAAAGATGCCGACCTGCCTTCTGCCCAACAGAAGCTGGATATTCTGCAGGAAACCATCGCCTCGCTGACCGAAGCCGGTTATCAGTTCATCGGTATGGATCACTTTGCTCGTCCGGATGACGAGCTGGCTATTGCCCAGCGCGAAGGCGTACTGCACCGAAATTTCCAGGGCTACACCACCCAGGGCGACACCGATTTGCTGGGGATGGGCGTCTCCGCCATCAGCATGATCGGTGACTGCTACGCGCAGAACCAGAAAGAGCTGAAGCTTTACTATCAGCAGGTAGATGACGCGGGCAACGCGCTGTGGCGCGGTATCGCGTTAACGCGCGATGACTGCATCCGTCGTGACGTGATTAAGGCGCTCATCTGTAACTTCCGTCTTGATTTCAGCGAGGTGGAAGCGCAGTGGGATCTGCATTTCAGCGATTACTTTGCTGATGACCTGAAGCTGTTAGCGCCTCTGGCAAAAGACGGGCTGGTGGATGTTTCAGAACGTGCAATTGACGTGACACCCAAAGGGCGCCTGTTGATTCGTAATATCTGCATGTGCTTCGACGCCTATCTGCGTCAGAAAGCGCGTCTGCAGCAGTTCTCACGCGTCATTTAAGACGTGCCAACATATTTGGCCGGGTAAGGCGAAGCCGCTACCCGGCTTTTTTGTTAGCGACTCTCTAGCTAAACAGCCCAACCAGCGCCGCGCACAGCACAGCAGCAACGGCTGTTTGTGGCGTGTGGCTTTCAGCTGCTCCACTTGAGAGCATATTCACTAATGTTTCCAGCATGATGATCACCCTCACTTTCCGGGCACGATCATACAAAAATCATTGATACAGTAAAGCGCAAAATAGCAGCAATTTGCGCTCAATTAATAACCTTTACACAAGGGTAAAGATCACTCCATGCCAAGCTCTTTCAGCTTACGCGTCAGGGTATTACGTCCCCATCCCAGCAGGCGTGCCGCTTCCTGCTTATGGCCCTGTGTATGGCGGAGTGCGGTGGTCAACAGCGTGCGCTCCATCTCGGGCTGGGCTTCAGACAGCAAGTTTTGATGACCGGAACGCAGCGCGCGATCGGCCCACTGTGCCAGCAGCGTCGCCCAGCTGTCCGGCAATGCATTTCCGGTGCTGCTTTCTGGCGCAGTCGCTTCAAACAGTTCAGCCGGTAAATCCTGAATCAGGACTTCCTGTCCGGCGGCCATTACGGTCAACCAGCGACAGGTGTTTTCCAGCTGACGCACGTTGCCCGGCCACGCCAGGCGGGTGAGGGCGGCATCGGTTTCCGGGTGCAACTGCTTGGCTTCCACGCCCAGCTCACGGGCAGCGACCTGCAGAAAATGACGCGCCAGGCGGGGAATATCTTCACGGCGTTCACGTAGCGGTGGCAAATGAACGCGGATCACGTTCAGGCGATGGAATAAATCCTCACGGAATTTACCTTCCTGGACGCGCTGCTCCAGATTCTGGTGCGTCGCGGCAATAATGCGTACATCGACCTTCACCGGCGCATAGCCACCTACGCGATAAAACTGTCCGTCGGCCAACACGCGCAGCAGACGGGTCTGGACATCCAGCGGCATATCGCCGATTTCATCCAGAAAGAGTGTTCCACCATCAGCCTGCTCGAAGCGACCCTGGCGAATGGTATTCGCGCCGGTAAAAGCCCCTTTCTCATGGCCAAACAGTTCGGATTCAATTAAATCCTTTGGGATGGCGGCCATATTCAGGGCGATAAACGGTGCTTTTGCCCGCGGGCTGTGGCGATGTAAGGCATGCGCTACCAGCTCTTTACCGGTTCCCGATTCACCGTTAATCAGTACGCTGATGGACGAGCGTGACAGACGGCCAATGATACGAAACACATCCTGCATGGCCGGCGCTTCGCCAATGATGTCCGTCGTGGGCCCGAAGTCAGGCGTGTGACGAGGCTGCTGCTGCTCCTGGTAGTGGCTGATCGCGCGCTCAACCAGGGCGACCGCTTCGTCGATATCAAACGGTTTGGGCAGGTAATCGAACGCCCCTTGCTGATAGGCGCTCACCGCGGCGTCCAGGTCGGAATGCGCCGTCATTATGATGACCGGAAGCATAGGATGGCGTTGTTTGATCTGCTTTAAAAGCGCCAGCCCGTCCATTCCCGGCATGCGAATATCCGAAAGCAGCACATCCGGCGTTTTGGTGGTGAGTGCGTCGAGCACTTCGCTGCCGCTCTCAAACGTCGTGCAGCTTAATCCTGCCCCTGTGAGCGCGCGTTCAAGCACCCAACGGATGGAGCTATCGTCATCGACTACCCAGACTATCCCTCGTTGCATAAACGTCACCTTTATTTTTTAATCGGCAGGAAAACCGAAAACTCGGTATGTCCCGGCCAACTGGTAAATTCAATTTTTCCAGAGTGTTGATCGATCAAACTACGGGCAATGGATAACCCCAGGCCGGTACCGCCTTCGCGACCGCTGACCATCGGGTAGAACAGGGTGTCCTGAAGATGCGACGGAATACCCGGCCCGTTGTCCTCAACGTCGATGCGGGCAGCCAGACGATAGCGCACGCCGTGCAGTGTGAGCTGGAACGCGGTGCGGGTGCGCAAAATAATTTCGCCCCCTTCCGGCCCCAGTGCCTGCAGGGCATTACGCACAATATTCAGCAAGACCTGCTCAATCTGGTCCGGGTCGTGCGCCAGTTCCGGCAGGCTTGGGTCGTAATCACGGACCAGCGTGACGTTCTCCGGCAGCTCCATTGAGACGAGTTTCACAACCCGCTCAGCCACTTTATGAATACTTTCTGAAACATGCATGCCGGGCTGTTGCGGCCCGAGCAGACGGTCAACCAGGTTACGCAGGCGGTCTGCCTGCTCAATGATGACGTTGGTGTACTCCGCCAGCGCAGGGTCGGGCAGCGCTTTGGTCAGGAGTTGTGCCGCCCCGCGTAAGCCACCCAGCGGGTTCTTGATTTCATGCGCCAGGCCTCGCACCAGGTCACGGGCGGCAATTTGCTGAGCATGCTGAAGTTGTTCCTGGCTTAGGCGGCGCTGATTATCCATCGGCGCCATTTCAAGCAGGATCAGTCCTTCAGGAAGCCGTTGTGCGGTAAGCGATAAAATATGTGAGCGCCCGTCGATCACCAGCGTGACTTCGTTATCGGTAAAGCCCTGACCGGCCTGCAGACTTTCCTGCATCAGGCCAATATTCAGCGAGAAATAGCTCAATAATTCCGGAAGCGGGGTGCCAAACAGTTTGCGTGAGCTCTGGGCGAGCAGCTGCTGCGCCGCCGGGTTGGCGTAATGTACGGCCAGCTCGTCGTCGACCAGCAAAATACTGTTAATCAAAGAATTGAGGATCTGCCCAGCATCGGGCAGCGTGCCAGTTGCCATTCAGCAGTCTCCTGGTGTTGGTTGCACTAATTTAGTGCAGTATAGCTTTTTCGTCGTAAAAAGCGCGTGAGATCAGTTTGTTGGTGGAGAAAAAAGCCCATCCGGAGATGGGCTGAAAGTTTCCACGGCAACAAATAAAAGCTTGTGAGATCGCGCGTAAAAGGGCGCGCGAAACTCATTGAAACTTAAACGCTGTAGTACAGTTCGAACTCAACCGGGTGTGGCGTCATACGCACACGGTCGTTCTCTTCAGTACGCAGGGCGATGTAAGCATCGATAGCGTCGTCAGTGAACACGCCACCCGCAGTCAGGAACTCGCGGTCCGCGTCCAGCGCCTGCAGGGCTTCTTCCAGAGAGCCTGCAACCTGTGGGATCTCTTTCGCTTCTTCTGGCGGCAGGTCGTACAGGTTTTTGTCCATGGCTTCGCCTGGGTGGATCTTGTTCTTGATACCGTCCAGACCCGCCATCAGCAGTGCTGCGAAGCACAGGTATGGGTTAGCAGCTGGATCCGGGAAGCGAACTTCGATACGACGCGCTTTAGGAGACGCTACCACAGGGATACGGATAGAAGCAGAACGGTTACGCGCAGAGTACGCCAGCATTACCGGTGCTTCGTAGCCTGGGACCAGACGCTTGTAGGAGTTAGTGGTTGGGTTCGCCAGGGCGTTGATCGCTTTAGCGTGTTTGATTACGCCGCCAATGTAATACAGAGCCTGCTCAGACAGACCGGCATATTTGTCGCCAGAGAACAGGTTGGTTCCGTTCTTGGACAGAGACATGTGGCAGTGCATACCGGAACCGTTATCGCCAAACATTGGTTTTGGCATGAAGGTCGCGGTTTTACCGAAACGGTGCGCAACGTTGTGCACAACGTATTTGTAGATCTGAATTTCGTCTGCTTTTTTGGTCATGGTGTTGAAGCGGGTTGCCACTTCGTTCTGACCCGCAGTCGCCACTTCGTGGTGGTGAGCTTCAACCACCAGGCCCATCTCTTCCATCACCAGACACATGGTGGAACGGATGTCCTGAGCGGAGTCGACCGGAGGAACCGGGAAGTAACCGCCTTTAACGCCAGGACGGTGACCTTTGTTACCACCTTCGTATTTGGTGGAGGAGTTCCATGCACCTTCGATATCGTCGATGGCAACGTGGGAGCCAGAAATAGAGGCACCGAAACGGATGTCATCAAACAGGAAGAATTCTGGCTCTGGCCCGAACAGTACGGTGTCTGCGATACCGGTTGAACGCAGGTACTCTTCAGCGCGTTTCGCGATGGAGCGTGGGTCGCGGTCGTAGCCCTGCAGTGTGCCTGGCTCGAGGATGTCGCAACGGATGATCAGGGTTGGTTCTTCGAAGAACGGATCAATGACCGCAGTGGAAGCGTCAGGCATCAGAACCATGTCAGATTCGTTGATACCTTTCCAGCCGCCAATGGAGGAGCCGTCAAACATTTTGCCTTCTTCAAAGAATTCGGCGTTTACCTGATGAGCAGGAATAGTGACGTGCTGTTCTTTACCTTTGGTATCGGTGAAGCGCAGATCAACAAACTTCACTTCATGTTCGTTCAGCATCGTCAAAACGTGTTCAGCGGACATACTTAACTCTCCAGATTGGTCATTGTCGTCGTGGTAACGAGGTCTTCAATTTCTGTCTTGGGCTGGCTGTGTGCCATTTTTTTGCCGTATTTTTATAAAGCGAAATCTGTGCCAACTTTTAAAACACCCCAAAAAGGCGTTATCATGCGCACCATAGTGCAAAAGTGCTGCACCACAATGGTTATGTTGCACCAGTATAGTGCTTCAGTGTGAACACTGAGCACCATATTGGTGCAATTTTCGTTAAAGTGCCCTTTTTACGCTCCGTGAAAGCGATCACAAAGCATCTCTGCAATACTTGTTTGCGGGGGATGTTTGTGATCCTGTTTTGTAGTGCGATTAATCCGTGTACAATAACGCGCTATTTCTAATGCCTGAGGCAAAGTTGTGATCGAAAATTTGCGTAACATCGCCATCATCGCGCACGTCGACCATGGTAAAACCACCCTGGTTGATAAGCTGCTGCAGCAGTCCGGTACGTTTGATGCTCGTGCCGAAACTCAAGAGCGTGTGATGGACTCCAACGATTTGGAGAAAGAGCGTGGGATTACTATCCTCGCGAAAAACACCGCTATCAAATGGAATGACTACCGTATCAACATCGTTGATACCCCAGGGCACGCCGACTTCGGTGGTGAAGTTGAGCGCGTGATGTCCATGGTGGATTCCGTGCTGCTGGTGGTTGACGCATTTGACGGCCCAATGCCGCAAACGCGCTTCGTGACCAAAAAAGCATTTGCCCATGGCCTGAAACCTATTGTTGTTATCAACAAGGTTGACCGTCCGGGCGCGCGTCCTGACTGGGTTGTTGATCAGGTGTTCGACCTGTTCGTTAACCTCGACGCGACCGACGAGCAGCTGGACTTCCCTATCATTTACGCTTCGGCGCTGAATGGTATCGCGGGTCTGGATCACGAAAATATGGCGGAAGACATGACTCCGCTGTATCAGGCGATTGTCGATCACGTACCGGCTCCGGATGTTGATCTTGATGGTCCGCTGCAGATGCAGATCTCCCAGCTGGACTACAACAACTACGTTGGCGTTATCGGTATCGGCCGCATCAAACGCGGTAAAGTGAAGCCGAACCAGCAGGTTACTATCATCGATAGCGAAGGCAAAACCCGTAACGGTAAAGTGGGCAAAGTGCTGACTCACCTGGGTCTGGAGCGTATCGACAGCGAACTGGCTGAAGCGGGCGACATCATCGCGATTACCGGTCTGGGCGAGCTGAACATCTCTGACACCATCTGCGACCCGCAGAATGTGGAAGCGCTGCCAGCCCTGTCTGTTGATG
This sequence comes from Enterobacter sp. V89_11, assembly GCF_029967775.1. Taxonomy (NCBI): domain Bacteria; kingdom Pseudomonadati; phylum Pseudomonadota; class Gammaproteobacteria; order Enterobacterales; family Enterobacteriaceae; genus Enterobacter; species Enterobacter sp. V89_11. The sequence goes on from NZ_JASCAN010000027.1 coordinate 16,623, forward strand.
AACCAACGGTAACCATGTTCTTCAACGTCAACACCTCTCCGTTCTGTGGCAAAGAAGGTAAATTCGTTACCTCTCGTCAGATCCTTGACCGCCTGAACAAAGAGCTGGTGCACAACGTTGCGCTGCGCGTTGAAGAAACTCAGGATGCTGACGCATTCCGCGTTTCTGGTCGTGGTGAGCTGCACCTGTCAGTTCTGATCGAAAACATGCGTCGTGAAGGTTTCGAAATGGCGGTTTCCCGTCCGAAAGTTATCTTCCGCGAAATCGACGGCCGTAAACAAGAGCCGTTCGAGAACGTAACGCTGGACGTTGAAGAGCAGCATCAGGGTTCTGTTATGCAGGCTCTGGGTGAGCGTAAAGGCGACCTGAAAAACATGAATCCAGATGGCAAAGGCCGCGTACGTCTCGACTACGTGATCCCAAGCCGTGGTCTGATCGGTTTCCGTTCAGAGTTCATGACCATGACGTCCGGTACCGGTCTGCTGTACTCCACCTTCAGCCACTACGACGACGTTCGTCCAGGTGAAGTTGGTCAGCGTAACAACGGCGTTCTGATCTCCAACGGTCAGGGTAAAGCGGTTGCGTTTGCGCTGTTCGGTCTGCAGGATCGCGGTAAGCTGTTCCTGGGTCACGGTGCTGAAGTTTATGAAGGCCAGATCATCGGTATTCACAGTCGTTCTAACGACCTGACTGTAAACTGCCTGACCGGTAAGAAACTGACCAACATGCGTGCGTCCGGTACTGACGAAGCAACGGTTCTGGTTCCACCGATCAAGATGACCCTGGAGCAAGCTCTGGAGTTCATCGATGACGACGAACTGGTAGAAGTGACCCCACTGTCTATCCGTATCCGTAAACGTCACCTGACCGAGAACGATCGTAAACGTGCAATGCGCGGTGCGAAAGAAGAGTAATACGGTCAATCCGTAGGCCGGGTAAGCGCATGCGCCACCCGGCACGTAAAAAGCCGCTGAGCGATCAGCGGCTTTTTTTATTATCAGAACGAATACCTTAACCCCAGGCGGATACGGTACTGCTCGCGGTTGTAATCATTCCATCTGTCCAGCCACTGGAGCTCGAGATAGGGCAGCCAGTTTTTATCGATTTTATAGCTAAATTTGTGAGTGATTTCCCAGTGATGGTCTTTGCCATTTTTGCTGTGGTAATCGTTCACGCGCTGGAAAAAATGCGGTTCAAAGGTATAGAAAAACGCATCCGTGACCTTGAAATTCCAGTAGTTAGCGAATTCGTGGGTGTCGTTTTTATCCATCTGGCCATTGTAGTCCGGCGTATCGTAATTGTTGTGGTTATAGCGATAGCGGAAGGTCAGGTTAAACCAGTCGAGAAATTTATAATTGGTATCCAGATAGATAGCGCCTCCGGACCCGGCGCTGCTGTCATTCAGTAAACCGCCAGGCTGAAAGGTGAGTTTATCGGTCGGTTTAAAAAGCGGATACCACCCTTCAATTTCGTTATAGCTGTGCTTAAGCTCGTCCCATTTGCCCACGTTATAGGCGTTAGTGAACATCAGCCCCGCGCCCTTATCGAAGTTATAGCCAGCACGCAGGATCACTTCGTGCAGTTCAGAGGCCGTATTATAGGCTTCGCGCGTTTCGACATAGGCGCCGGCAACTGCCGAGCAGGACACAGACGACACAACCAGTGCAGTAACGATTCTTTTCATAATCAGTCCATGTATGAGGTACAGAAAGGCCCCCCTCCTGTTACACAGGAAGGGAATCAGGGCCGGATTTATTGTTATAAAGTGACTGCTGACGCTTTATTGTTGGTGGTTAACTCAGGGGGTTTTGCGGGTTGTTTTTTCCGTTTTCCAATCTCCTCAATAATAAAGGCGAAGCGTGCTTCGTTGAGTTTATAAAAGAGTCCCATGGTTATCGCGGCAACGATCGCCAGGCCGCACGGCCAGAGAAAAATTAGCTGACGGAGCCCCAGTAGCGTGCCCGCACTCTGCACGGCGTGTGGAATGTAGCCAATCTGCGTCAACATAATGCCCGGCAGGAAACCGGCGAGGGCGGCGGAGATTTTGCGCGAGAAGGTATAACCGGTATAAACCGACCCTTCGGCGCGAATGCCTGTTTTCCACTCGCCATAATCCACGGTATCGGGCACCAGCGCCCAGTTGAGGCTGTTTACGAATGCCGTACCGAAAAAGGCCATGCAGGAAAAGAGTACAAAGAGCAGGGAACTGGTTCCCCAGAGGAAGTTCATTACGTCGCCCACGGCCCACAGCGTCAGCCCGCCAAGGTAGACCGGCTTCTTGCCGAAGCGCTTAACCGCGCCAGGCACCAGAAACACGCCAACCAGAATGCAGCCCATACTGAAAAAACCCATCCACGACAGCAGATGCAGATCGTTTAGCACGTACTGGGTGTAGTAGACCTGGATCGCCAGTTTGATATTAAACGCGGCGAGGGTGCAGAGGTTGGCGATACACAACACCAGCAACGGCGGGTTGCGGAAAATGGCACAGAAGGATTTCAGGATGCCAGGCTTATGATGATCGGGCGTGACCTCCACATAGCGCTCTTTCACACCGCTGTAGCACCACCACATGCAGAACAGACCGCCGGTGACGAACACCAGTGCGGCCACCAGATAGCCGAGGGAGGGCTGGCTGACAAACAGCGCCTGGATTGGCATAAACCCCACGGTGCAGAGCAATAACCCAACCGTTGCGCCGCCCTGGCGCCAGGCCGCAAGCTGTGCCCGCTCGTTCGGATTTTTAGTGATGGCGGGAACCATCGCGCCGTAAGAGCAGTTCATCAGGCTATAACAGAGGCCAAACATCATGAAGAGCAGGGTGGCAATAGCGGTTTTCACCGTCAGGCTAAAATCGGTGGCCACAAACTGCGCCGTGGCCACCAGGGCAACCGGCACCGAGGCATAAAGAATAAACGGCCTGAATTTGCCTCTGGCACCGATGTTACGCCGCGAATCCAGCAACACCCCGGTCAGCATATCGGTGAATGCGGTAAAGAACTTCGCCACCAGGAAAATAATGCCGCCATAAAAAGCGGGCATGCCCAGTTCATCAGTATAAAACTTCAGCAGATACAGCGTGCCAATACAGAGCATCAGGTTAGAGCCAAAATCGCCCATCCCGTAGGCGCACTTTTCGCGCAGGCTCAGCTTCAGGGTTAACGGATCACTCTTGTGTGTCATGGTCGATCCTCACAGCGCCCCGCAGGGCGCTCTCTCAAGTCAGTTATGCTGTACGTTTGCGCAGTTCAATTTCTTCCACGATGCGCACATACATCTTCTCGTTGAGGTTGTAGAAACAGCCCATCGCCACGATGGTGATGACGGCCAGCAGACTGGGGTAGATAAATATCAGCTGCCGCAGCCCTTCAACCGTTCCGGCGGATTGCACCACGTTTGGCACATAGCCGATTTGCGTGAGCATGATGCCGGGGAAGAAGCCGGCCAGCGCCTGTGAGACCTTCCGGAAGAAGGTAAAGCCGGTATAGACCGTCCCTTCGGATCGCACGCCGGTGCGCCACTCGCCGTACTCCACGGTATCGGACACCAGCGCCCAGTTGAGGCTGTTCACGAAGGCTGAGCCGAAGAAGGCCAGACAGGAGAACGCCACAAAGCTCACCGAACCACCGCCAAAGAAGTAGTTGAGCAGGTCGCCTGCCACCCAAATCAGCAGCCCGCTGATATAGACCTTTTTCTTGCCGAAGCGACGCACCGCGCCGGGCATCATAAAGACGCCGATGAAAATGCAGCCCATGCTGAAAAAGCCCATATAGGACAACAGAATAGGGTCGTTCAGCACGTACTGCGTGTAGTAAACCTGAATGGCGAGCTTGACGTTAAAGGCCCCCAGCGTGCACAGGTTGGCGATGCAGAGAATAAACAGCGGTCGGTTACCGGCGATGGCGCGAAACGACTGCAGCAGGCCGGGCTTCTGGGCTGGATTGGCGGGCTGCATCTCAACGTAACGCTCGGTCACACCCTTATAGCACCACCACATAAAGAACAGCCCGAACAGCGAGAAGAGGGTCGCGGCAAAGATATACCCAAGCTGGTCATTGCCTTCAATCAGGTTCATTACCGGCACAAACCCGACGGTACAGAGCAGCAGGCCAAGCGTGGCGCCGCCCTGACGCCAGGCGGCCAGCGAAGCGCGCTCGTCCGGGTTTTTGGTAATGGCCGGCACCATCGCACCGTAGGAGCAGTTCATCATGCTGAAGAACAGGCCGTAAAGCATGAACAGCACGGTTGCCATCACCGTTTTGCCGGTGATTTCAAACGGCGTGCCGACAAAGTTTGCGATGGCCAGTAACGTCACCGGGAACGCCGCATACAGCACGAACGGGCGGAATTTGCCCTTAGGACCGATCTTGCGTCGGGAATCGAGCATGATACCCGTGCCCATATCGGTGAAGGCGGTGAAGAACTTGGCAATCAGGAAGATGATCCCGCCGTAGGTACCAGGCAGGCCAAGAACGTCGGTGTAGAACTTCAGCAGATACAACGTGCCGATATCCAGAAGGATGTTAGAGCCGAGATCGCCCATCCCGTAGGCGAGTTTCTCTTTAAACGGCAGGCGTAGCGTTGCCGGATCGGAAGCGTGTTGACGCATTATTGTTCTCCATCTGCCCGCAGGTTTCCCTGCGGGCGAGCCTTATCAGATATGACGTAAGGTGCTAAACAGGTCTGCCCATTCGCTTTGCTGGCGATAAAACACCGGCGGTTTGCCGAGCGGAGCGTCAACGGTGATGTCACCGCCCTCATGCGTTTCACCCGTCCAGGCATTCACCCAGGTGTCCTCAGGCAAATAGAGCGTCCAGTCACGACGGCCTTCTTCATGGACCGGTGCCACCAGCAGATCGCGGCCAAACAGATACTGGTATTTCAGCGTGTAGCTGCGCGCATCGTTTTCGTAATGCAGGAACAGCGGGCGCATCACCGGCAGTCCGCTTTTCGCATTCTGCGCAACGGCGGCTTTGGTGTAGGGCTTCAGGGTAGTGAAGACGGTCGTCATACGCGCAAAGTGGGCGATGGTTTCGCCGTCGCCATCAAACTGCCAGTTATCGCCAGGGCGGTTGCCCTCGTGGGTACGCATCATCGGTGTGAAGGCGCTGAAGTCGCACCAGCGCAGCAGCAGCTCTTTGCTGCGTTTCATCTCAAACAGCGTGGTATAACCGCCGATGTCGCTGTGATGCAGCCCGTGCCCGGTCATTGCCAGTGAGAGTGCCGCAGGAACCACTGACGCCAGGCCGTCGTCCAGGCTCCAGTCGACGTTCTGATCGCCGGCCCACATCATCACCGAGTGTTTCTGGCTGCCGGTATAACCCGCGCGCATAAAGAACAGGATCTCGCCGAGCTTGCCGGTCTCTTCCAGCGCCTCGTAGTTACATTTCGCCCATAGCGCAGGCCAGGCGTTGTGCATGATTTCCGCGCTCACGCCGTTGTGCAGGAAGGTATCAGTCGGCAAATATTCACCAAAATCAGCCATCCAGCCGCCACAGCCCAGCGCTATCAGGTTCTTTTTGATGACCTCTTTGTACCAGTCGTAGGCTTCCGGATTCGTCAGGTCGATAACGCCCGCGTAGAACTCGCCGAACTCGACGTGATAGTCCTGCCCGTCGGCGTTTTTGGTCAGATAACCGCGTTTCGCCGCCTCTTCACAGAGGTCTCTGTCGCTGGCCACGTAAGGGTTGATATAGGAGAGGAACTGCACGCCCTCCTGCTTCCACTGCGGGATACGTGTATCCAGCTGCGGATACAGATCGCTGTTCCACTTCCAGTTCCACATCACGCGTTTGCCAAAGGAGGTCATCCGGATGCCGGACCAGTCCTGCGCCCAGATACCGTTCACCTTCACACCGCCGTTGCGCATGGTGTCGAGCTTTTGCTGGCACACGTCGGTGCCGCCCTGAACGCCCAGCGTTACCCCGTCGTAAACCCAGTCCGGCAGTTCGGGCTGACGGCCCAGTAACCCGGTCAGTTTTTCCAGCAGATCGACATACGTTTGCGCACATTCGAAGCGCAGCGTGGCGTTATCTTCCCAGAAGGCCAGCTCGTGGAACCCCGGCGCGCTGAAGTCGAAATTCATATAACAGCTGTTATCCACGTGGCAGTAGTACTTCTGGGTACTCACAAAGGTGGGTTGCGGGAAGAAGGTCCAGTAGTAATCGCCGCCCGCGTTCTCTTTGCAGTCTGCCTGCCAGGTGACGTAGGTCTGCTTATTACGGCCCACGCCCTGCTCGCTGGTCCACAACGGGAACGGCTTGCCGCGCAGGTCGAAGTAGGAGAACTGCTCTCCGCAACCATAGATATGATCCTCGGGCTGGGCCGCCAGCCGCAGCCAGATGCGGTTATGGCTGGTGGCATCATTTTTGAGTTTCAGCTCCAGGCGTCCTTCGGCATCCACACCCACGAGTAGCGTGGCGCTGACGGCGTCACCCCGGGTAAAGCGAATCGCCCAGCCCGCATTTTGCGGCGCGACGGTGGCCTCGGTCAGGGCAATTTTTTCGTTGAGTTTGTCTTTGATGCTGAAGTTGCCGCGAAACATCTCGATGTCGGCTTCACCTGCGCCGATCCACAGGCACGGGGTGTCGGCGGTGTGGGACAGAATCAGACGATCCTGCCAACTCAGGGTGAAACCATGTTCACTGCTTTTAAGAATAATATTGTGTAGGGTACGCATAAGATCTCCGTTTTTATTATTTGGCCTGGCTATCCAGTAATCCGGCGGCAACGGCCGGGGCTAACCCTGGCGCCAGCGGTAAGCGAGGGATCACCAGGCAATGCAGCAGATGATAAATATCCTGCTTGCCGTCCCAGACTTTGGTGGTCACTTCGTTATGGATATCCAGCTCCTGCCACCATGAACCGTTCTCGTAGTCGATCAGGTATTTGATGCAGTAATCCCACCATTTCTGATACCAGGCTTCGTACTGCGCCTCGCCGGTGACGGTATAGAGCGCATAGGCCGTTCCCATCGCTTCGACAATTGGCCAGCGCACGCGCTCGCGAACGATGGGTTTACCGTCCCAGCCAACGGAATAGACAAAACCGTCGGCACCATCGGGTGCCCAGGCGTCGCGGATTGTGGCGTGGAACAAGCCTTTTGCATCTTCCAGCAGCCATGCGGGGGGTGTTTCAAAACGCGCTTCCAGCGCAGCGCGCAGGTGCAGCATCAGGCGGCCCCACTCGATCCAGTGGCCTGGCGTACCGCCGTAGGCGCGAAAACGGTGAGCGGGGTTATCAATGTTGTAATCGCGGATGGGGTTCCACTGCGTATCGAAATGCTCATTAACCCGGTACTCGCCCTTACGTGCCACGTCGTGAATGATCACCGAAGCAATGCGCAGGGCGCGGTCGAGCCATTTACGGTCATGCGTCACGTCATACACAATCAGGAAGGCTTCGACAGCGTGCATATTGGCGTTGCCACCACGGTACTCTTCGGTTTTGCTGAAGGCCTCATCCCAGGATTCCAGGCACATCTGTTCCTGTTCGCTCCAGAAATAACGCTCAATCACCTCGATGGCATCGTCCAGTAACTTGCGAGCCTGCGGATGGCCGGTGGTGACGGCGCTGGCCGCGCCCAGCAAAACAAAGAAGTGCTGATAGCCCTGCTTGGAGGCATCCATAACGCCTTCATCGTTAATACAGGCGTACCAGCCGCCATATTGCGGGTCATGCAGCGGACCATTCAGGGCGTTGATGCCATGCTCTACCAGGGCATATGCGCCGGGACGCCCCATGTTTGCCGCCACGGCATAAACGTGCAGCATACGGGCGGTAATCCACAGATGCGTGCCCATATCGCTGCGCACCTGACCGTTATTGCCCAGCCAGCCAAAGCCGGTCGGCACGGCGGCGTTTTTACCGAAATCGAGAATGCGGTCAGTCTCTTGTTCAAGCCAGCGGTTATGGCTCAGGGTGTTAAACCATTTCATGTTCGGGTCCTTTCTTAACGGCGAGCCATCATTTCGTCGACAATCTCACCCAAACGCTGCAGTTTCGGCACAGAAATATCACGGAGCATCAGTTCCGTGTCCGGCAGGCCAATCACTGATGACCAGACGGCGCGGCCGGCTAAAAAGCCGGATGCACCCGCCTGCATGGCAACGCTCACCGCCCTTGGGAACAACTTATCGTCCACGCCGGATGAGAGGATCACCCACGGCATGGCGATGTTCTCGTTCAGTTTTTGCGAGGCAGTCAGCAATTCCTGCTGAGAGCCTTTGCCGAACAGGGGCATCTCCACTTTGTAGAGGTCAGCTCCGCTGTCTCCCAGCTCTTTTGCCGCGTCGATAATGGCCTGTTCACGATTAAACGTTGCGCCGCGACGCGGCGGGCGGACTACCGGCTCAATAATGCTAAGCAGTCCATTGTGATGGCACAGCTGATTGAACGCCTTCACCATCTCCAGACGCTGCTGCGGATCTTCGTCGCTACGCCACAGCACCAGTAGCTTCAGCGCTTTGCCGCCATCGCGCCTGACCGCCTGGGCATCAACGTTTTTATCGATGACGACGCTGTCAACGGGGATCCCGTTCCCCGGAATAAATTCGTCTGCTGCCACAATCATCGCGCAGCTTTTGGCAACGGCCTGTTGCTCTACGATCTGCTGGTAGCAAAACTGCTGATCGACAAGAATGGCGGAGGCATACGGCGACAGAATTTTGGCCGCGTTGACCTTAAAGTCGGTGAGATGCCGATCGGTGACCGGCACCGGTGCGCCCGCCGCAGCAAACATCAGGCGCATCGCTTCGCGCTGGTCAACGGCCAGCATCGCAAAACCGCCGGAAGGTCGGGTGATATCTTTCAGGGTGTACATCGTCATTCCTCAGTCCTTTCGTATCAGTGTGTTTTTTTCAGCCCGGCGGATGCGCGAACCTGTTCAAGAATGGCTGTCCAGTCTTCGCGCCCGCGTCCGGCGGCCCGCGCCTGGTTGTAGACTTCACGGGAGGCTGCGCCCAGCGGCATCGGGACGTGGAGCTGGTTTGCCACGTCCAGCGCGATCCCCAGATCTTTATGCGCGAGGTCGATCATAAAGGCCGGTGTAAGATCGCCTTTGAGCACCTTGTTAGGCCATGAGGTGGTGAAGTGGCCTTTGCCTGCTGGCGTACCGCTCATAACGCTGAGCGCCACATCGAAAGAGAGGCCGAGGGCTTCACACAGCACGGCGGCTTCAGCGGACAGCGCGTTCAGGGCAATGCTCATGTAGTTGTTAATAAGCTTCACGCGGATGCCCATGCCTGGCCCACCTGCGTTTATCAGTTCATTGCCCATCGCCATCAACACCGGCGTGGCACGTTCAACCTGCTGCGCGGTGCCGCCAGCCAGAAGGAGTAATGTTCCGGCGACGGCATGGTCCGATGTGCGTCCGACAGGCACATCCATCATGCTGAAACCACGTTCAGCCATGTCGCGGATCAGGGCATCGGTCTGTAGCGGGTGAATAGTGGACATATCAATGACCAGCGCTTCGCGGGATAACCCTTCGCAGACGCCTTGCTCACCAAACAAGACTGTGCGAACCAGGTCTCCGTTTGGCAGCATGGTGATGACAAATTCGGCCTCCTTTACTGCCTGTGCAGGCGTGGCTGCAGCCAGGGCTCCATGCGTCACCAGTGCCTGTATCGCCTGCGGGTTTACATCAAAAACGTGAAGCTGGTGGCCCTGTTTAAGCAGATTCGTTGCCATGGGCGCACCCATCTGTCCTAACCCGATAAAGGCAATTGCTGACATGCTTCTCTCCTGTCACATCGTGTCAATTATTGAGCGTTTGTGTTGTCTGTTTTTGATCGTATTTGTAATTTATAGTCAAAAAATTGACAGGGGTCACTTTTTAAACATTTCGTGAAATTAAAATGAGAGCATCAGAAAACGCAGAAGGAATCACCATGACTCGCATCGTTTGTGTCGGCATTACCGTGCTGGATCGCATCTGGTATCTCGATGATTTACCGAAAGAAGGTGGCAAATATGTCGCAAAAGACTATACGGAGGTGGGCGGCGGTCCTGCGGCGACTGCGGCGGTGGCGGCAGCGAAACTGGGGGCTGAGGTGGACTTTATTGGCCGGGTGGGTGATGACGATACCGGCAGAAGACTGCTCGCGGAGCTGGAGTCCCTGGGGGTAAACACGCGCTATACGCGGATGGTGAAAGGAGCCCGTTCATCGCAATCGGCCGTGCTGGTGGATGGCCACGGGGAGCGTGTCATTGCTAACTACCCCAGCCCCGATCTCCCGGCTACGGCGGCATGGCTGCAGGATATCGATTTTTCGCAATGGGATATCGTATTAGCCGACGTGCGCTGGCACGAAGGGGCTAAACAGGCGTTCACCCTTGCCCGCCAGCAGGGCGTCAGCACGCTGCTTGATGCCGATGTCACCCCGCAGGATATTGCTGAGCTGGTTGCCTTAAGCGATCACGCGGCCTTCTCCGCGCCGGGTTTGCGGCGTTTAAGCCAGCTGGACGACACGGAAAACGCGCTGAGAAAAGCACAAACGCTCACAAATGGACATGTCTACGTCACGCAAGGGCGTGAAGGGTGTTACTGGCTGGAGCAGGGCGCGCTTCGTCATCAGCCGGGATTTGCGGTCGACGTGGTGGATACCACAGGTGCAGGGGATGTCTTTCACGGCGCGCTGGCGGTGAGTCTGGCGCAGCAGGGGGATGCAACAGACGCGGTACGTTTCGCGAGTGCGGTTGCGGCACTGAAATGTACCCGGCCCGGCGGACGGGCGGGTATACCTGACTGTGATCAAACCCGCTCTTTTTTGTCACTTTTTGTATAAAATGCGGGGCGTGATGGTTTTCAGAGGACAGCCCATGAGCCTTACCGAACTGACCGGCAACCCGCGGCACGATCAACTGCTTACGTTGATTGCTGACCGCGGCTATATGAACATTGATGAACTGGCGCAACTGCTGGACGTCTCAACGCAAACCGTGCGCCGGGATATCCGCAAGCTGAGTGAGCAGGGGCTGATCACGCGTCATCATGGCGGCGCGGGCAGGGCATCCAGCGTGGTGAACACCGCGTTTGAGCAACGTGAAGTCTCCTTGACCGAAGAGAAGCGGGCCATTGCCGAAGCGATCGCCGACTACATTCCCGATGGTTCAACCATCTTCATTACTATCGGGACGACGGTGGAGCACGTTGCCCGGGCGCTGCTCAACCATAATCATCTGCGCATCATCACCAACAGCCTGCGGGTGGCGCATATTCTGTATAAGAACCCGCGCTTTGAAGTGATGGTGCCCGGCGGTACGCTGCGTCCGCATAACGGAGGCATTATCGGGCCTGCGGCGACGGCGTTCGTGTCAGGCTTCCGTGCCGATTACCTGGTGACCAGCGTCGGAGCAATTGAACACGACGGCGCGATGATGGAGTTTGACGTTAATGAAGCCAGCGTGGTGAAAACCATGATGGCCCACGCGCGACATATTTTACTGGCGGCCGATCATACGAAATACCACGCCTCTGCTGCCGTTGAAATTGGTAACGTGTCGCAGGCAACCGCGCTCTTCACCGATGAGCTACCGGGATCTGCGCTGCAAAATCATCTCAAATCCAGCAAGGTTGAAGTCGTTGAGGTGAATTCAGGCGACGAACAGCAGGCAGGCTAACCCTTCTTAATGGCCCGATATCCAGGCTCGGGCCTTTCCTTTCTGTAAGCTGAATCTGGCGCATAGCCAAACCTTATCTTTCCCGCTACAGTTACTTTTCCACGGCGAGCAGGAGATAAAAAATGCTTTATATCTTTGACTTAGGAAATGTAATCGTCGATATCGATTTTAATCGGGTGCTGGGCGCATGGAGCGACTTTAGCCGTGTCCCGCTGGCGACGTTAAAGCAGAGTTTCGCCATGGGCGAGACCTTCCATCAGCACGAGCGCGGCGAAATTAGCGATGAAGAATTTGCTGAACGTCTGTGTCATGAAATGGATGTGCCGTTAAGTTACGAGCAGTTTTCCCATGGCTGGCAGGCAGTGTTCGTCGCGATCCGCCCGGACGTGATCGCCATTATGCATAAACTCCGCGAGCAGGGGCATCGGGTTGTGGTGCTGTCGAATACTAACCGTCTGCATACCACGTTCTGGCCTGACGAGTATCCTGAGGTGCAGGCGGCGGCCGATAAAATCTACCTCTCCCAGGAGATGGGTATGCGTAAACCCGAAGCGCGTATCTATCAGGCGGTTCTGCAGGCGGAAGGATTTACCGCGGCCGATGCGGTCTTTTTCGACGACAATGCCGATAATATAGAGGGAGCTAACCAGTTGGGTATCACGTCAATTCTGGTGACCGGAAAGGAGACGATACCAAACTATTTTGCGAAGCAGTTATGCTAAAAACCGTTCATCAAAAAGCCACGCATCATACTCGTCCGCTCAGGGCGTGGCTGAAACTGCTCTGGCATCGCATTGATGAGGACAACATGACCACGCTGGCGGGTAACCTCGCCTACGTATCATTGCTCTCGCTAGTGCCGCTGGTGGCCGTCATTTTTGCGCTATTTTCCGCTTTTCCGATGTTTGCAGATGTCAGCCTGCAGCTTCGCCACTTTGTCTTTGCGAATTTTATTCCCGCCACCGGGGACGTCATACAGAACTACATTGAACAGTTTGTCGCTAACTCCAGCAAAATGACGGCGGTCGGGGCGTGTGGCCTGATCGTCACGGCGCTGTTATTGATGTACGCCATAGATAACGCGCTGAATGCCATCTGGCGGAGTAAAAAGGCGCGGCCCAAGGTTTATTCCTTTGCGGTGTACTGGATGATCTTAACGCTGGGGCCCTTGCTGGCCGGTGCGAGTCTGGCTATCAGTTCGTATCTGCTTTCGCTGCGCTGGGCCAGCGATCTCAATGGCGTTATCGATAACCTGTTGCGTATCTTCCCGCTGATTTTATCGTGGCTCTCTTTCTGGCTGCTGTACAGCGTGGTACCGACCACGCGCGTGCCTAACCGCGATGCGGTCGTGGGCGCGCTGGTCGCGGCATTGCTCTTTGAACTGGGCAAAAAAGGGTTTGCCCTTTACATCACCATGTTCCCGTCTTATCAGCTGATTTACGGCGTGCTGGCGGTGATCCCCATTTTATTTGTCTGGGTCTACTGGACCTGGTGTATCGTCTTGCTTGGTGCCGAAATAACTGTCACTCTCGGCGTATACCGCGAACTTAAAAAAGCAGCAGAAGCTGAAAAACAACAAGAAGCAGACCAACCATGATTGCATTGATACAGCGCGTAACCCGTGCCAGCGTCACCGTGGAGGGAGAGGTGACGGGTGAAATTGGCCCAGGACTTTTAGTGTTGTTAGGTGTCGAAAAGGATGATGACGAACAGAAAGCCAACCGCTTGTGCGAGCGCGTGCTGGGCTACCGCATTTTCAGCGATGCGGAAGGTAAGATGAACCTGAACGTTCAGCAGGCGGGTGGCAGCGTGCTGGTGGTCTCCCAGTTTACGCTGGCGGCCGATACCGAGCGCGGCATGCGCCCGGGTTTCTCTAAAGGTGCCGCACCGGATCGTGCAGAAGCCCTTTACGAGTACTTTGTGGCGCGTTGTCGTCACCAGGACATGAATACGCAAACCGGACGATTCGCTGCAGATATGCAGGTATCGCTGGTGAACGATGGGCCCGTCACATTCTGGCTCCAGGTATGAGCCAACTGGCGGCGTGGCCGCGGGTAACAAGAGAGAGTACAGCTATGTATCACCTTCGAGTACCGCAAACGGAAGAAGAGTTAGAAGCCTATTACCAGTTCCGCTGGGAAATGTTACGCAAGCCATTACATCAGCCAAAAGGGTCTGAGCGCGACGCCTGGGATGCGATGGCCCATCACCAGATGGTGATGGACGAAGAGGGTAACCTCGTCGCCGTCGGGCGTTTGTACATCAATGCCGATAACGAAGCTTCAATCCGCTTTATGGCGGTTCATCCTTCCGTGCAGGATAAAGGCCTCGGCACCTTGATGGCGATGACTCTTGAGTCCGTCGCCCGTCAGGAAGGGGTTAAGCGCGTCACCTGTAGCGCCCGCGAAGACGCCGTCGAATTCTTCGCCAAACTCGGTTTTGTTAACCAGGGGGAAATCACCGCCCCGCAAACCACGCCGATTCGTCACTTTTTGATGATCAAACCCATCGCTACGCTGGATGATATTCTCCATCGCGCCGACTGGTGTGGGCAGCTCCAGCAGGCCTGGTATCAGCACATTCCCCTGAGTGAAAAAATGGGCGTGCGTATTCAGCAGTACACCGGGCAAAAATTCATTACCACCATGCCGGAAATCGGCAATCAGAACCCCCATCACACCCTGTTTGCCGGCAGCCTGTTTTCACTCGCCACGCTGACCGGCTGGGGGCTAATCTGGCTGATGCTCCGCGAACGCCATCTTGGCGGCACCATTATTCTGGCCGATGCCCATATTCGTTACAGCGCGCCGATCAGTGGTAAGCCGAGCGCCGTTGCCGATCTTGGCGCACTTGGGGGCGATCTCGACCGCCTGGCGCGCGGGCGTAAAGCGCGCGTACAGATGCGCGTTGAGCTGTTCGGAGATGAAACGCCGGGTGCTGTCTTTGAAGGTACCTACATCGTTCTTCCTGCGAAGCCGTTTGGCGCGTTTGAAGAGGGTGGAAACGAAGAAGAGTAGGCTCCGGCGTCCCGGCATGATTGCCGGGCTAATTCCCCGCGCCGATCCGTCTGGCAATATCCCTCAGAAGATCGCGCGCAGACGGGCTGACCCCGCCAAGCTGGAAAAATCCATGGATAACCCCCAGCCACCGCTGAGCCGTACACGTGACGCCTTGCTCAGTCAGGCGCTGATATAGCGCCTCACCTTCGTCGCAAAGCGGATCAAACTCGGCAGTAATGATGTGCACGGGAGGCAGGCCGCTAAAATCCTTTCGCCAGAGCGGGCTCGCTTCAGGATGCTGGCGTTCCGTGTTGGCCAGATAGAGCTCATATCCGCTCAGCAGCGTATCGCGGGTGATGACGTAATCCGCGCCGTTACGGGTATAACTTTCAAAAGAGGCCGTGGCATCCAGCATCGGGTAGATAAGAATGAGCTGCGCAGGCTGCCAGAGTCCGGAAGACGTGAGCCGCAGGGCCGTCACCAGTGCCAGATGGCCTCCTGCGCTGTCCCCGCACAGGGTGATACGGTTTTTATCCACGCCAAACATATCCGCGTATTGCCAGACCAGATGTGCGCCTCTTTCTGCATCATCATGGGCGGCAGGGTAGGTATGTTCAGGAGCAAGTCTGTACTGGATCGCAATGACGCGGCAGTTGCCATAAAACGCTAACTGGCGCAGTTGATTATCGTGAGTATCGAAGCCGCCGCTGATAAAGCATCCCCCGTGGTAGTAGATAACGGTCGGCAGCTTTTCACCAGCATCTGGCGGAGAGAAGACGCGATATGTGATGCCTTCGAGGTTCAGCGTCTCTACGTCAACGCGCGTTTCTGTCTCACCGGCAAGCGCCGTGCTGGCAATATAGCCTGCTCTCCGGTCATCAATACTTTGGCTACGCGCAGAAGGGCGTCCTGCTGCGATGAACGCCTGAACCAGCGTATCAATCCCTTTTTCGAGTGCCATGTGGGCCCCTTTAATCTGTATGAATATACAGTGTTATAGCTCAGTTTGTTGTTGAGTGAAACAGGGAAAATGAGGCTGAAAACGATTCTGGAAAGCGGCTCGCAAAAGTAAACATGGATGTTAAATTTGGCTTTAGACCTGAATAACGCACGTGTAGTTTGCCTGCACAGTGATGCAGAAGGGTATGCGAGAGGAAGGCGAGGATGTTTCAGTCAACCAGATACAGGCCGGGCAAACCAACGTTGCCCGGCACTGTGAGTGGGGATTACTCCCCTTCACCCGGGAACAGGAACGGGTTAATAGAGCTGCGAGCAAAGCCCTCTTGCTCCATTTTGGCGTCCAGAATCAGCGAGGCGAGATCGTCGGCGACGGCTTCGACTTTCGGGTCTTTTTCCTGATAAAGGATCTTCAGGTAGGTACCGCAGTCGCCGCAGCTTTCAGCTTTGACCGCCGCGTCTTCATTTTCCAGCGACCAGTAGTTGAGATCGCGCGTCTGTTCGCAGTTGCTGCATTTAATGCGCACCACGTGCCACTCGGTTTCACACAGGTTGCAGTGCAGATAACGCAACCCTTGAGTGGTACCGATCTGCACCATGCTGGACACCGGCATTGAGCCGCATACCGGGCAGAATTGACGCGCTTCGCCGTATTCTGCGCGGGCTTTACCCGGGATCAGGCTGGCCATTTGCGCCCAGTAAAGCGACAACGCCGCCCAGATGAACGGCGCTTTATCGCTGCTGACCAGGGAGAAATCGGACGCAAACAGCGCGCTCGCCATCTCTTCCAGCTCCTGATCGGAGGCTTTTTCCAGATTCTCAATGACCGCCAGCGCGGTACCGCTCATCTCGGGTTTCAGCTCGGCAATCAGGGAGTGCAGCAGCGTATGCCAGTGCTTATCGCGCGGCAGAACGTGGATATCCAGCGGAGGCTTACCCTGCTCGCTGGCCTCTTTGATGCGCGCGGTCAGGTCAATTTGCAGCGGGTGGTCGTACAGCACCACTTCCTGCGCATGGGCAACCAGCGCGGCAAAACGCAGAAAATCGCCCAGTGGGTTGTTCTCTGCCAGCTCGCGCAGACGCTCTGCGCGGCGGTTATAGAGGTTCTTGAGTCTGGGGAATAACAACGGCGGAATATATTCCGCCGTGCGTTTCTCGCTCGAACCCAGCTCATCTTGCGGGATTATGCGAATACTCATTCAGATGACTTTTCCTGTTTCTGGCGGACCTCTCGGTACCAGCGCGGGTGATGTTTCTTCGCCCACGTACTGGTTACCCAGCCTTCCACCATCGCGGTAATGGTGCCTTTCACCCAGAGGGCGGCGTAAATATGCACCATGATAACCACAATTAACGCCACTGCGGCAAATGAATGCAGCATCAGCGCAAATCGGATCACCGGGATTGAGAAAGCAGGCGCAAAGTACGGACGCCAGATGATCACGCCGCTCACCAGCAACAGGACCAGGAAGATAATCGCCGCCCAGAATACGCACTTCTGGCCGAAGTTATAACGCCCGGTATCACCCACTTCCTCGTTGACGATGATCTTACGAATATTCTTCGCCCAAAAGATATCATCCCGATTGATTAGGTTATGGTGCCAGTATCGGAAAAACATGATGATGAACGACGCGAACATGATGACGCCAACAAACGGGTGCAGTATACGCGCCAGCTGTGGTGTCCCCATAATCTGCATCAGCCAGTTGAAGGAGGGGAAGAAGAACCCCAGCCCGCTTATCGCCGCCAGCATGAAGCAGAAGGCGGTGACCCAGTGGTTGATGCGTTCCGGCGCGGTATAGCGCACGATGGTGTCACGTTTTTTCATTTGCGCACCTCGTCTTTCTCTTCATGCAGGTTGTCGTCTTCCTCTTCCGCGCGGTTCGGACCGACACCGACATAGTGGAAGATGCTCGCTGCGAAGGTGGCAGCAAAACCCACCGCTGCCAGTGGTTTCCAGATGCCTTTCCAGAACTTCACGGTCGCGCTGATTTCCGGGTTCTCCGGCAGGCCGTGATACAGATTCGGCTTGTCTGCGTGGTGCAGCACATACATCACGTGCGTGCCGCCCACGCCGGCCGGATCGTACAGGCCTGCGTTGTCGTAGCCACGGGTTTTCAGTTCGCCCACGCGTTCAGCCGCCAGCGTTTTCATATCCTCTTTGGAGCCAAAGTGGATAGCGCCCGTCGGACAGGTTTTCACGCACGCAGGCTCCTGGCCGACGTTTACGCGGTCTACGCACAGCGTGCATTTGTAGACGCGGTTGTCTTCCGGGTTCATGCGAGGGACATCGAACGGGCAGCCCGCTATGCAGTAGCCGCAGCCAATGCACTGCTCGGACTGGAAGTCGACGATACCGTTAGCATACTGAATGATAGCCCCTTCTGACGGACATGCCTTCAGGCAGCCCGGATCCGCACAGTGCATACAGCCGTCTTTGCGGATAAGCCATTCCAGTTTGTCGTTCTGTTCCACTTCCGAGAAACGCATCACCGTCCAGGACTTGGCGGTCAGGTCAGCCGGGTTGTCGTACACCCCGACGTTGTGACCGACTTCGTCGCGCAGGTCGTTCCACTCCGAGCAGGCCACCTGACAGGCTTTACAGCCGATACAGGTGGTGACGTCGATAAGCTTCGCCACTTCCTGCTGGTGGTCCCGCGCCTGAGGCGCGGGGGTGAAACTATTGGTCGCGGAACGACGGATAATATCTTGCGATTGATAAGCCATAATTCGTCTCCGCTATACCTTTTCCACGTTCACAAGGAAGGCCTTAAATTCCGGCGTCTGCGTGTTCGCATCACCAACGAACGGCGTCAGGGTATTAGCGATAAACCCTTTCTTCGCCACGCCCTCGTAACCCCAGTGGATCGGGATGCCGATGGTGTCCACCTGCTGGCCATGTACGTTCAGCGTGCGAATACGCTTGGTCACCACCGCTTTGGCCTTGATGTAGCCACGGTTAGAGGAGACCTTCACGGTATCACCATGGGCAATGCCGAGCTTGTTCGCCAGCTTCTCGCCGATCTCCACAAACTGTTCCGGCTGCGCGATAGCGTTAAGCAGCGCGTGCTTGGTCCAGTAGTGGAAGTGTTCGGTCAGACGGTAAGTGGTGCCCACATATGGGAACTTGTCTTTTTTACCCAGCGCGTCGAAATCGCCCTTAAAGATGCGGGCTGCCGGGTTAGAGACCACGTTCGGGTGCAGCGGGTTGGTGCCCAGCGGCGTCTCAAACGGCTCGTAGTGTTCCGGGAATGGCCCCTCCGCCATCTTATCGATAGCAAACAGGCGTCCCATCCCTTCAGGCTGCATGATAAACGGCCCGACATCGCTACCTGGAGGGGCAGTACTGTAGTCCGGAATATCCACACCGCCCCATTTCGCGCCGTCCCATTTCAGCAACTGACGCTTCGGATCCCACGGATTACCCTGCGGGTCAGCGGAAGCACGGTTGTAGAGAATGCGGCGGTTCAGCGGCCATGCCCAGGCCCAGCCCAGCGTATTGCCGAGTCCTGACGGGTCAGCATTATCGCGGTTGGCCATCTGGTTACCTTTCGGCGTCCAGCTACCGGCAAAGATCCAGCAGCCACTGGCGGTCGTGCCGTCATCACGCAGGTGCGCGAAGGTACTGAGCTGATCGCCTTTCTTCGCCAGCACCGTCCCGGTGGCCGGGTCGATAACATCTGCCAGCGCTTTACCGTTGCTCTCCATCGCCACTTCTTCCGGCGCTGGGTTTTCCGGCGTCGAGTAGTTCCAGGTCATGTTCAGCACCGGTTCCGGGTTCGCACCGCCTTCTGCCGCATACATCTTACGCAGGCGTAAGAAGATACCGGCCAGGATCTCGCCGTCGTTCATGGCGATGCCCGGGGCGTCCGCACCTTTCCAGTGCCACTGCAGCCAGCGGCCGGAGTTTACGATGGAACCGTTCTCTTCCGCGAAGCAGGTAGAAGGCAGACGGAACACTTCAGTCTGAATCTTCGATGGGTCAACGTCATTCGACTCACCGTGGTTCTGCCAGAAGGTCGACGTCTCGGTGTTGAGTGGGTCAATCGTCACCAGGAACTTCAGTTTCGACAGCGATTCAACCACCTTGTTCTTGTTCGGGAATGAGGCGACCGGGTTAAAGCCCTGGCACAGATAGCCATTCACCTTGCCCTGATGCATCATCTCGAAGTACTGCAGAACGTCGTAACCTTTGTCCCACTTCGGCAGCCAGTCAAAGCCCCAGCTGTTTTCCGCTGTCGCTTTGTCACCGAAGAAGGCTTTCATCATCGAGACGAAGAACTTCGGATAGTTGCCCCAGTAGTTCACCTGACCTTCGAGCAGCGGTTTAGGCGTGCTGGCTGTGAGGTAGGTTTGCAGGTCGGTCTGTTTTTCGCTTGGCAGGTTCATGTAACCTGGCAGGCTTTGAGACAGCAGACCAAGGTCGGTCAGACCCTGAATGTTGGAGTGACCACGCAGGGCGTTCACGCCGCCGCCTGCCATCCCCATGTTGCCGAGCAGCAGCTGAACCATCGCCATGGTACGGATGTTCTGCGCGCCGACAGAGTGTTGGGTCCAGCCGAGCGCGTAGAGGAACGACGCCGTTTTGTCTTTCGCGCTGGTTTCGGCGATAAGCTCGCACACCTTCAGGAAGTCTTCCTTCGGCGTACCACAGATGTTTTCGACAACGTCCGGCGTGTAGCGGGAAACGTGCTCTTTCAGCAGGTTCCACACGCAGCGCGGATGCTGCAGCGTCGTATCACGCTTCGCAAAGCCTTTCTCGTCCAGCTCATAGTTCCAGCTGGTCTTGTCGTATTTGCGTTTTTCGGCGTCATAACCGCTGAACAGTCCATCTTCGAAGTGGTAATCCTCACGCACGATCAGGCTGGCGTTGGTATAGGCTTCGGTGTATTCGCGGTTATATTTTTCGTTGGTCATCAGGTACAGCAATACGCCTGACAGGAAAGTGATGTCAGTACCTGAACGAATAGGGGTGTAGAAATCCGCCACTGACGCAGTACGCGTAAAGCGGGGATCGATCACAATCAGTTTCGCACCGTTGTGGATTTTGGCTTCCATCGCCCAGCGGAACCCGACAGGGTGCGCTTCAGCGGCGTTACCGCCCATCACCACGATAAGGTTGGCGTTCTTGATGTCGACCCAGTGGTTGGTCATCGCACCGCGACCAAATGTTGGAGCAAGACTTGCTACCG
>NZ_JASCAN010000028.1:0-32921 GCF_029967775.1 Enterobacter sp. V89_11
GCCTGTCACGCAGGGGGTCGCGGGTTCGAGTCCCGTCCGTTCCGCCACTTATTAAGACATTAAGCCTGCCTACCCGGCAGGCTTAATGGCAAAAGACTTTAGGGGCGTAGCTCAGTTGGTAGAGCACCGGTCTCCAAAACCGGGTGTCGCGAGTTCGAGTCTCTCCGCCCCTGCCATATATAATCCTTTGCTTCGGCAAAGGATTTTTTTTTTTGCCTGAAAGACGCCGAGTCCCCTCTTCAGACGTTGCAGCCAGCATTTCTGCTGGCGCATGCATCAATCCATAATATTAATTTTTAGAAGATCTTTTATCTGCGATTGCTTATCGCTGTTCTGGAGCCAGATGGCATACAGCGGTCTGGAAAGCGTGGTGGAGTCCACAACGGTATGCAACCCGGGTTTCGTGTCTGCCCAGCGAACAGGTAACCAGGTGCACCCCTTCAGTAAGGAGAGCTGCTGACAGGCGATCTCCGCAGAGCTGGTTGTTAACTGTGGCACATCATCCGGAGCAATCAATCCCGCCTCGTGTTGCTGGAAATCTGGCCCCCACTCCAGACGCAGATAGGTCAGGTCGGCTTTCATCATTGAAGGCTCGGAGGCATAAAGCGCAAGGCCAAACTGGCCAACAATCTGGCTGCTAAATTCGTCCATTTTGGGGGCTTCGGTCGTGATCAGAAGATCCAGCTGGCGCTCGTGCAGTTGCTTAACGAGCGACTGACGTTGCGCAATCCGCGCTTCAAATTGCAAATGGTTGTGGGAAGGGTAGAGCCGGGTAAGCCACTGACTGAGCATACATTCCCACAACGATGCGCTGGCCCCAATGGAGAACTCGTTATGCCTCGAGGTGTGCGCAACCTCTTTTCGTGCCGCCTGCCAGGTATTCATCAGTGTTTCTGCATACGGCAGCAGTTTTTCACCGGCTGGCGTGAGGCGTATGTTGTTGCGGTGGCGGGTAAAAAGGTTCACACCCAGTTGATTTTCCAGCTGTCGAATACGAAAACTGACCGCTGACTGCGTCAGGTAAAGGGCTTCCGCTGCTCGCCCAAAGTGGCGCGTTCTGCTCACTTCCAGGAAAGTTTTTAGCAATTCCGTATCCACATCTTTCTCCGCAAAATAATTTGTCGTTATGATTTAAATGTTTTGTTTTACACTCTGTCAAGCGTAACTAATACTCCGCGCCATAAATAGCTCGGCCAAAGAATTAGGAGCGTGTAGGATGGCGGAAAGCTTTACGACGACTAATCGTTTTTTCGACAATAAAAATTATCCACGCGGGTTCTCTCGTCACGGCGATTTCACCATCAAAGAGGCGCAGATGCTTGAGCGTCATGGTTATGCCTTTAACGAGCTGGATCTGGGTAAACGTGAGCCTGCAACTGAAGACGAAAAACAGTTTGTCGCAGTCTGCCGTGGCGAGCGTGAGCCACAGTCTGAAGCAGAACGTGTATGGATCAAGTATATGGCACGCATTAAGCGTCCAAAGCGTTTCCATACGCTGTCTGGCGGTAAGCCGCAGATGGAAGGTGCTGAAGACTACACTGAGTCTGACGACTAACAAGAAAAGGGGCTGTGGCCCCTTTTTTTATGCCAGTAACTTTTGCAGGTGCAGGAGCAAGCGATCGATCGCACGATAGCTTAACGCTTCCTGCAGATGCCGCCTCTCAATGTCAGGGCACTTTTCCACATCGGCGATGGTGCGGGCGACTTTTATAAGACGCTGCCATGCGCGAATGGAAAGCCCAAAGCGCGTCAACGTATCCTCCAGCCAGCATGAATCTTCAGTCTTAAGAGGACAAAACTGCCGAATCTCAGCGTTATCCAGACGGGCATTCAGCTTATGTTGACGCATATACTGCCGGGCCTGCGCGGCGATAACCCGCTCGCGAACCTCCACCGTACTCTCTCCTCTGGCGCTGCTCTGGCTGAGCAGGCCGGGAGGAGGCAAGGGGATTTCCAGCGACAAATCGAAACGATCCAGGAAAGGACCAGATAACTTCCCCAGGTAGCGCAGCGTCTGTTCAGGCGTGGAGCGATTGTGGTTTCCCTGATAATGGCCCGATGGGCTGGGGTTCATTGCCGCTACCAGCTGGAACCGCGCGGGATAGCTTATTTTGGCGCGTGCACGGGAGATATGGATCTCACCCGATTCGATGGGCTCCCTCAGCGCATCCAGAACGCGGCGTTCAAATTCAGGCAGTTCATCCAGAAACAGGATGCCGTTGTGCGCCAGAGAGATCTCTCCCGGCCCTGGTATGGTGCCACCGCCGACCATGGCCGCCAGTGAGGCACTGTGGTGCGGAGAGCGAAACGGGCGACGTCGCCACTGTTTTTGCAATGACACTGAACTCACCAGACTAAATATCGCCGCGCTTTCCAGCGCTTCATGGTTATTAAGTGGAGGCAGTAAACCATTCAACCTGCTCGCCAGCATCGTTTTTCCTGTACCCGGTGGGCCAATCAGCAACAGGTTATGTCCGCCGGCAGCGGTGATCTCCAGCGCCCGCTTACCCTGCTCCTGGCCGTAAATATCGCTCAGATCGTCCGGGCTTTCTGCCAGGGGATCGCCTGATTCTTCCGGCTCTGACAGCACATGTTGCCCCTCAAGATACGCGCACACTTCCTGTAAATGCCCGGCTAGCAGACATCCTCTCTCGGCTATCAGGCTCACTTCTGCACCATTTTCATTGGCAACAATGATTTGTCGACCTGCGCGAATGGCCTCCAGCGCACCCGAGATGGCACCAGGAACGCCCCTCAGCGCGCCTGTGAGCGCCAGTTCACCGATGAACTCATATGCGCCTAGTCTGCTGCTGTTAAGCTGCTCAGAGGCGGCGAGGAGCGCTATAGCGATAGGTAAATCATATCGCCCTCCCTCTTTAGGCAAGTCTGCAGGCGCAAGGTTGATGGTGATTTTCTTTGCCGGAAAGGTATAACCGCTATTAATAATCGCACTGCGCACCCGATCTCTGGCTTCCTTTACCGTGGTCTCCGGCAATCCAACCAGCGTCAGCCCGGGCAGCCCGTTGCTGAGATGAACTTCTACCGAAATAAGCGGTGCTTTTACTCCAATGGCCGCACGGGTATAAACAACTGACAGTGACATAAGCACCTCCTCAGGAGATGACTATGCCCGTGACCGATATGCATGTTTAGCCACATTTAGCGGATTTACGCATCCTCTTCCGAGGTTTTAACGTCAAGATGTAACCTTTTATTTTCTGCGGAACCCTGCTCGCAAAAAAATGTACTGGCGACATACCGCTCTGTCCGTGCTGAAAAAATGAAAAATATTCACTATCAAATTTCTTTATATAAAACAATATGTTCAGAAAATATGATTCGCAGGCTAACGAAACCAGCCATAAATAAATCTTGTGTTTGATTTAAAAACTGTGATACCTCTTTAGGTATTCCTTCGAACAAGATGCAAAAAGAACTGAAAATGACAGCCCTTCTACGAGTGATTAGCCTGGTCGTGATTAGCGTGGTGGTGATTATTATCCCACCGTGCGGGGCTGCACTTGGACGAGGAAAGGCTTAGAAATCAAGCCTTAACGAACTAAGACCCCCGCACCGAAAGGTCCGGGGGTTTTTTTATGACTAAAAAACTTACATGAGGAGCAGAGAATGACTAATAGCACAAAATTCTGTTTCTCCCGATTTATGACGGGGAACTAACTATGAATGGTGCACAGTGGGTAGTACATGCGTTGCGCGCACAGGGAGTCGACACTGTCTTCGGTTATCCGGGGGGCGCAATAATGCCGATTTACGATGCATTGTATGACGGCGGCGTGGAACACCTCTTGTGCCGACACGAGCAGGGCGCTGCGATGGCCGCCATTGGCTATGCACGTGCCACCGGTAAAACCGGTGTCTGCATGGCAACCTCAGGGCCGGGCGCCACAAACCTGATCACCGGCCTGGCGGATGCACTGCTTGATTCCGTTCCCGTTGTCGCCATCACCGGTCAGGTGGCCTCGCCCCTCATTGGTACTGATGCCTTCCAGGAAGTGGACGTGCTCGGCTTGTCACTGGCCTGCACCAAACACAGCTTCCTCGTTCAGTCTCTGGAAGAGCTGCCGCGTGTGATGGCAGAGGCGTTTGAGGTGGCAAACTCTGGTCGCCCTGGACCGGTTCTGGTTGATATCCCGAAAGATATCCAGGTTGCTCTGGGCGATCTGGAGCCGCACTTCTCCACCGTTGAAAGCGACGATGCATTCCCGCACGCCGCGGTGGAAGAGGCGCGGCAGATGATTGCCCACGCTAAACAACCGATGTTGTACGTAGGGGGTGGGGTTGGTATGGCACAGGCCGTTCCCGCCCTGCGCGAATTCATCGCGGTTACGCAAATGCCCGCCACCTGTACGTTGAAAGGTCTTGGCGCGGTAGATGCGGACTATCCGTACTATCTGGGCATGCTGGGGATGCACGGTACCAAAGCGGCGAACCTGGCCGTGCAGGCGTGTGACTTGCTGATCGCCGTAGGTGCCCGTTTTGATGATCGTGTCACCGGCAAGCTGAATACCTTCGCGCCGAATGCTAACGTGATCCACATGGATATCGACCCGGCGGAGATGAACAAACTGCGTCAGGCGCATGTGGCCCTGCAGGGCAATCTCAACGCGTTATTACCGGCTTTACAGCAGCCTCTGAAAATCGACGCATGGCGTCAGCACACCGCCGATATGCGCGTTGAACATACCTGGCGTTACGACCATCCTGGTGACGCCATCTATGCGCCACTGCTGTTAAAGCAATTGTCCGACCGTAAACCGGCAGACTGTGTGGTCACGACGGATGTAGGCCAACACCAGATGTGGTCAGCGCAGCACATGACTTACACGCGCCCGGAAAACTTCATTACCTCCAGCGGCTTAGGGACGATGGGCTTCGGTCTCCCTGCCGCGGTAGGGGCGCAGGTTGCCCGCCCGAACGATACGGTTATCTGTATCTCCGGTGACGGCTCTTTCATGATGAACGTTCAGGAGCTGGGCACCGTTAAGCGCAAGCAGTTACCGTTGAAAATCGTCTTGCTCGATAACCAGCGTTTAGGAATGGTTCGTCAGTGGCAACAGCTGTTTTTCCAGGAACGCTACAGTGAGACTACCCTGACGGATAACCCCGATTTCCTCATTCTGGCCAGCGCCTTTGGTATCCCTGGCCAGCACATCACCCGTAAAGACCAGGTTGAAGCGGCACTCGACACCATGCTGTCAAGCGAAGGGCCGTACCTGCTTCATGTCTCAATCGACGAGCTTGAGAATGTCTGGCCGTTGGTACCGCCAGGTGCCAGTAACTCACAAATGCTGGAGAAATTATCATGATGCAACATCAGGTCGCCGTGCAGGCTCGCTTCAATCCAGAGACATTAGAACGCGTTTTGCGTGTGGTGCGTCACCGTGGCTTTCAGATTTGCTCTATGAATATGGAGACGGCCACTGATGCTCAAAATATCAGTATCGAATTAACCGTTGCCAGCCCGCGGTCGGTCGACTTACTGTTTAGTCAGTTAACAAAACTGGTAGACGTTGCACATGTTGCCATCTGCCAGAGCACAACCACATCACAACAGATCCGTGCTTAAGCGCGACAGGAAGAGAAAATGACGACAAAAAAAGCTGATTACATTTGGTTCAATGGTGAGATGGTTCGCTGGGAGGACGCGAAAGTCCACGTTATGTCCCACGCGCTGCATTACGGTACCTCTGTCTTCGAAGGCATCCGTTGCTACGACTCACACAAAGGGCCAGTGGTGTTCCGTCATCGCGAACACATGCAGCGTCTGCATGACTCAGCCAAAATTTATCGTATCCCGGTTTCTCAGAGCGTGGATGAGCTGATGGAAGCCTGCCGCGACGTGATTCGTAAGAACAACCTCACCAGTGCCTATATTCGTCCGCTGGTGTTTGTAGGTGATGTGGGCATGGGCGTGAACCCGCCAGCCGGTTATACCACCGATGTGATCATTGCTGCGTTCCCGTGGGGTGCTTATCTGGGGGCTGAAGCCCTGGAGCAGGGGATCGACGCAATGGTTTCTTCCTGGAACCGCGTAGCACCAAACACGATCCCGACAGCGGCAAAAGCGGGCGGTAACTACCTCTCCTCACTACTGGTCGGTAGCGAAGCGCGCCGTCACGGTTATCAGGAAGGTATCGCGCTGGACGTGAATGGCTATATCTCTGAAGGTGCAGGTGAAAACCTGTTCGAAGTGAAAGACGGCATTCTGTTTACGCCGCCATTTACCTCTTCCGCCCTGCCGGGCATTACCCGTGACGCCATCATCAAGCTGGCAAAAGATTTGGGTATCGAAGTCCGTGAGCAGGTCCTGTCCCGCGAATCCCTGTACCTGGCCGATGAAGTGTTCATGTCCGGTACCGCGGCGGAAATTACGCCGGTTCGTAGCGTAGACGGTATTCAGGTTGGTGCTGGCCGCTGTGGTCCGGTCACCAAACGTATTCAGCAAGCCTTCTTTGGCCTCTTCACCGGTGAAACGGAAGATAAATACGGCTGGCTGGATCAGGTTAATCAATAAGCATAAATATGGGACGGCACGCACCGTCCCATTCAATAGTCAGACGGGAGTAAATAAAGCATGCCTAAGTATCGTTCCGCCACCACCACTCATGGCCGTAACATGGCAGGTGCCCGCGCACTGTGGCGCGCCACCGGGATGACCGACGCCGATTTCGGTAAGCCTATTATCGCCGTGGTGAACTCCTTCACCCAGTTTGTGCCGGGCCACGTGCACCTGCGCGATCTCGGCAAACTCGTTGCCGAGCAAATCGAAGCCTCCGGCGGTGTGGCGAAAGAGTTCAACACCATTGCGGTGGATGACGGTATCGCGATGGGTCACGGGGGTATGCTCTATTCACTGCCGTCGCGTGAGCTGATCGCCGACTCGGTGGAGTATATGGTGAACGCCCATTGCGCGGATGCCATGGTTTGTATCTCCAACTGCGACAAAATTACCCCGGGGATGCTGATGGCTTCCCTGCGTCTGAACATTCCGGTGATCTTCGTCTCCGGCGGTCCAATGGAAGCGGGTAAAACCAAGCTTTCCGATAAAATCATCAAGCTCGACCTGGTCGATGCGATGATTCAGGGCGCGGATCCAAAAGTTTCTGATGAACAAAGCGATCAGGTTGAACGTTCTGCGTGTCCAACCTGTGGCTCCTGCTCAGGTATGTTCACCGCGAACTCCATGAACTGTCTGACCGAAGCGCTGGGTCTGTCTCAGCCGGGCAACGGCTCGCTGCTGGCGACCCACGCCGACCGTAAACAGCTGTTCCTCAATGCCGGTAAACGCATCGTTGAGCTGACCAAACGCTACTACGAGCAAGATGATGAAAGCGCGCTGCCGCGTAATATCGCCAGCAAAGCCGCGTTTGAAAATGCCATGACGCTGGATATCGCCATGGGCGGTTCCACCAACACCGTTCTCCACCTGCTGGCCGCCGCGCAGGAAGCTGAAATCGACTTCACCATGAGCGATATCGACAAGCTGTCCCGCAAAGTACCGCAGCTCTGTAAAGTTGCGCCGAGTACCCAGAAATACCACATGGAAGATGTCCACCGTGCGGGTGGCGTACTGGGTATTCTCGGTGAGCTGGATCGCGCCGGGCTGCTGAACCGCAACGTCAAAAACGTGCTCGGCCTGACGCTGCCGGAGTCGCTGGACAAATACGACGTCATGCTCACGAAAGACGATGCGGTGAAAAAGATGTTCCGCGCCGGCCCGGCAGGTATTCGTACCACCCAGGCCTTCTCACAGGATTGCCGCTGGGACACGCTGGATGACGATCGTGCAGAAGGCTGTATTCGCTCACTGGAACATGCCTACAGCAAGGACGGCGGTCTGGCCGTGCTCTACGGTAACTTTGCAGAAAACGGCTGTATTGTAAAAACCGCAGGCGTGGATGACAGCATTCTCAAATTCACCGGCCCGGCAAAAGTGTACGAAAGCCAGGACGACGCGGTAGAGGCTATTCTCGGTGGCAAAGTGGTGGAAGGCGACGTGGTTGTCATTCGCTACGAAGGGCCGAAAGGCGGGCCGGGTATGCAGGAGATGCTCTATCCCACCACCTTCCTGAAATCCATGGGCCTCGGTAAAGCCTGTGCGCTGATCACCGACGGACGTTTCTCTGGCGGTACGTCTGGTCTCTCCATTGGCCACGTGTCACCGGAAGCGGCAAGCGGCGGCAACATCGCGATTATTGAAGATGGCGACCTGATCGAAATTGATATCCCGAATCGCGGTATTCAGTTGAAACTGAGCGACCAGGATATTGCGGCGCGTCGTGAAGCCCAGGAGGCTCGCGGCGACAAAGCCTGGACGCCAAAAGATCGCCAGCGCGACGTCTCCTTCGCCCTGCGTGCCTATGCGAGCCTTGCCACCAGTGCAGATAAAGGCGCGGTGCGCGACAAATCGAAACTTGGGGGCTAATGATGGCCGAGTCGCAACCGTTATCCGCCGCCCCTGAGGGGGCGGAATACCTCAGGGCGGTGCTACGTGCACCGGTCTATGAAGCCGTACAGGTCACGCCGCTGCAGAAGATGGAAAAACTCTCCTCGCGCCTCGACAACGTGATTCTGGTGAAACGCGAAGACCGCCAGCCGGTACACAGCTTCAAGCTGCGTGGCGCCTACGCAATGATGGCCGGGTTGACCGACGAGCAAAAAGCGCGGGGGGTGATTACCGCCTCTGCGGGCAACCACGCGCAGGGCGTCGCGTTCTCCTCAGCGCGCCTGGGGCTGAAAGCGCTGATTGTTATGCCGGTTGCTACTGCTGATATCAAAGTGGATGCCGTACGCGGTTTCGGCGGTGAAGTGTTGCTCCACGGCGCAAACTTTGACGAAGCCAAAGCCAAAGCGATAGAGCTGGCGCAGCAACGGGGGTTTACCTGGGTGCCGCCGTTCGATCATCCGATGGTCATTGCCGGACAGGGGACGCTGGCGCTTGAGCTGCTGCAGCAGGATGCGCATCTCGACCGCGTCTTCGTGCCGGTTGGCGGTGGCGGCCTCGCGGCGGGCGTAGCGGTGCTGATCAAACAGCTGATGCCGCAAATCAAAGTGATTGCCGTTGAGGCGGAAGACTCAGCCTGTCTGAAAGCGGCGCTGGATGCCGGTCATCCGGTGGACTTACCACGCGTCGGGCTGTTTGCTGAAGGCGTGGCGGTTAAACGCATTGGCGATGAAACCTTCCGTCTTTGCCAGGAGTATCTCGACGATATTATCACCGTCGACAGCGACGCCATCTGCGCCGCAATGAAAGATCTGTTCGAAGATGTGCGTGCGGTAGCGGAACCTTCCGGCGCGCTGGCGCTGGCGGGGATGAAGAAATATATCGCGCAGCACAACATCCGCGGCGAGCGTCTGGCACATGTCCTTTCTGGTGCCAACGTGAACTTCCACGGTCTGCGCTATGTTTCCGAACGCTGCGAGCTGGGTGAGCAACGCGAAGCGCTGCTGGCGGTTACCATTCCGGAAGAGAAGGGCAGCTTCCTGAAGTTTTGTCAGCTGCTGGGCGGCCGTTCAGTCACGGAGTTTAACTACCGTTTTGCCGACGCCCGAGATGCCTGCATTTTTGTCGGCGTACGGTTAAGCCGTGGTCTGGAAGAGCGTAAAGAGATCCTCCACCTGCTCCACGAAGGTGGCTACAGCGTCGTGGATCTCTCCGACGATGAGATGGCGAAACTGCACGTGCGTTACATGGTGGGCGGGCGTCCATCGAAGCCGCTGCAGGAACGTCTCTACAGCTTCGAGTTCCCGGAGTCACCGGGCGCGTTGCTCAAGTTCCTGCATACGCTGGGCACGCACTGGAACATCTCTCTGTTCCACTACCGCAGCCACGGTACCGATTATGGGCGCGTGCTGGCCGCCTTCGAACTGGGCGAGCACGAGCCTGATTTCGAAACGCGGCTGAACGAGCTGGGCTATGAGTGTCACGATGAAACCCATAACCCGGCGTTCAGGTTCTTCCTGGCGGGCTAGTGGTTAGGCAGTATCTGCCAGAAGGCATCAATAAGCGGCTCCTGCAGCCGCTTTTTTTGTGCGCACACGCCAAGCTCAAACGGCGTTTTTTCGTCGCTGCGCTCCAGAATCATCACGCGATTACGCACCGGTTCCGGGCTGTTCTCCAGGACCACTTCCGGCAGCAGTGCCACGCCGCAGCCCAGCGCCACCATTGACACCATCGCCTCATGCCCGCCAACCGTCGCGTAAATTGACGGGTTGCTGATCTTCTGGCGACGAAACCAGAGCTCAATACGACGGCGCACCGGCCCCTGATCGGCCATGATAAAAGGCACCGTGGACCAGTCTGGCTTTTCCACCGACACCTGATTACGCACCGGGCAGGGTAACGCGGGGGCAATCAACACGACCGCCAGGTTCTCCAGCATTGAGAACGCGACAGCGCCTGGCAGGGTTTCGGGTTTCCCGGCAATGGCGAGATCCGCCTCGCCTGTCACCACTTTTTCCATTGCGTCGGCGGCATCACCGGTGGTGAGTTTAATTTCCACCGACGGTTGTTCTGCGCGAAAGCGGTCAAGAATCGGCGGCAGATGGCTATAGGCCGCGGTCACGGAGCAGAAAATATGCAGCTCGCCGGACAGCGATGGCCCTTTCTGGTCAATGGTGTGTCGCAGCTGTTGATACTGCAGCAGCGTTTGTTGGGCAAAGACCCGTAACTCCTCACCGGCTTCCGTCAGGGTGACGGTGCGGTTGTCGCGTACAAACAGGGGCTGACCGAGGTCTTCCTCAAGGCGCTGGATCTGGCGCGAAAGCGTGGAGGGACTGACGTGCATCGCCCGGGCGCTGCGCCCAAAGTGACGGCTTTCCGCCAGATGCAGGAACATTTTCAGATCGCGTAAATCCACTGATTTCACTCCCCCTTTTTACATTGCAAATATTGCAACGTGACGTTGTGAATATATCAATTTCCGCAATAAATTTCCTGTCATATAGTAAGTTCATTCTCGCAAAAGCGAACCGAACAATAAGCACAACAACACAACATCACGGAGTCCATTATGGCTAACTACTTTAATACACTGAATTTGCGCCAGCAGCTGGCGCAGCTGGGCAAATGCCGCTTTATGGCGCGCGACGAATTTGCCGATGGCGCGAGCTACCTTCAGGGTAAAAAAGTGGTCATCGTCGGCTGCGGCGCCCAGGGTCTGAACCAGGGCCTGAACATGCGTGACTCCGGTCTGGATATCTCCTACGCCCTGCGTAAAGAAGCGATTGCTGAGAAGCGTGCGTCCTGGCGCAAAGCGACCGAAAACGGTTTTAAAGTTGGTACCTACGAAGAACTGATCCCTCAGGCAGACCTGGTGGTTAACCTGACGCCAGACAAACAGCACTCTGACGTTGTGCGTTCCGTGCAGCCGCTGATGAAAGACGGTGCGGCGTTGGGTTACTCCCACGGCTTTAACATCGTTGAAGTGGGCGAGCAGATCCGTAAAGACATCACCGTTGTGATGGTGGCACCGAAGTGCCCGGGTACAGAAGTACGTGAAGAGTACAAACGTGGCTTCGGCGTGCCAACGCTTATCGCCGTTCACCCGGAAAACGATCCGAAAGGTGAAGGTATGGCGATCGCCAAAGCATGGGCTGCAGCAACGGGTGGCCACCGTGCGGGCGTTCTGGAATCGTCTTTCGTCGCGGAAGTTAAATCTGACCTGATGGGTGAGCAAACCATCCTGTGCGGTATGCTGCAGGCGGGCTCTCTGCTGTGCTTCGACAAGCTGGTGGAAGAGGGTACAGACCCGGCATACGCAGAAAAACTGATTCAGTTCGGCTGGGAAACGATCACCGAAGCGCTGAAGCAGGGCGGTATCACGCTGATGATGGACCGTCTGTCCAACCCGGCGAAACTGCGTGCTTACGCGCTGTCTGAACAGCTGAAAACGATCATGGCACCGCTGTTCCAGAAACATATGGACGACATTATCTCCGGCGAGTTCTCTTCCGGCATGATGGCGGACTGGGCTAACGACGATAAGAAACTGCTGACCTGGCGTGAAGAGACCGGTAAAACCGCTTTTGAAACCGCCCCACAGTTTGAAGGTAAAATCGGCGAGCAGGAGTACTTCGATAAAGGCGTTCTGATGATTGCGATGGTGAAAGCTGGCGTTGAGCTGGCGTTCGAAACCATGGTGGATTCCGGCATCATCGAAGAGTCTGCCTACTATGAATCACTGCACGAGCTGCCGCTGATTGCGAACACCATCGCCCGTAAGCGTCTGTACGAAATGAACGTGGTTATCTCTGATACCGCCGAGTACGGTAACTACCTGTTCTCTTACGCTTGCGTACCGCTGCTGAAAGAGTTCATGACAACCCTGCAGCCGGGCGATCTGGGCAAAGCGATTGCGGAAGGTGCGGTGGATAACGCGCAGCTGCGTGATGTAAACGAAGCCATTCGCGGTCATGAAATCGAGAAAGTGGGCCAGAAACTGCGTGGCTACATGACCGATATGAAACGTATCGCGGTAGCAGGTTAATACCCGGGCGGGCTGATGCCCTGACCTGACTAAACGTACAAGGCCTTCTCTCAGAGAAGGCCTTGCTGTTATTTGCGGTACAGAACCTTAATAACATGGTAGCCAAACTGCGTATGCAGTGGGCCAGTGGGTTCCAGCACCGGGCAGGAAAAGACCACTTTATCGAACGCCGGAACCATTTGACCCTGACGGAATTCACCTAAATCACCGCCGCGTTTACCTGACGGACAAATAGAGTGTTTCTTCGCCAGCTTGCCGAAGTCGGCGCCGTTTTTGATCTGCTCGAGAAGATCCAGAGCCAGTTTTTCTTCTTTTACAAGGATATGCAGTGCTGCCGCGGTTTTTGCCATGATCGTGCCTTGAGTGGTATGGATTAGGCTCGCTATACTACCACGCTGTTATTCTCCCCTCCTGACTTTCATTGAGTGATCATTTATGCGTTTAAACCCCGGACAACAACAAGCCGTCGAATTTGTCACTGGACCCTGTCTGGTGCTGGCGGGCGCGGGATCCGGCAAAACGCGCGTCATCACCAATAAGATTGCCCACCTGATCCGCGGCTGCGGGTATCAGGCTCGCCACATCGCGGCGGTGACGTTTACTAACAAAGCAGCGCGCGAGATGAAAGAGCGTGTCGGCCAGACGCTGGGGCGTAAAGAGGCGCGCGGTCTGATGATTTCTACCTTCCATACGCTGGGGTTGGATATCATCAAACGTGAATACGCCGCGCTGGGGATGAAATCCAACTTCTCACTGTTTGACGATACCGACCAGGTGGCCCTGCTCAAGGAGCTCACCGAGGGGCTGATCGAAGATGATAAGGTTCTGCTGCAACAGCTGATCTCAACGATCTCCAACTGGAAAAACGATCTGATGACCCCGGCCCAGGCCGCGGCGATCGCCAAAGGCGAGCGGGATCGGATCTTCGCCCACTGCTACGGTCTGTATGATGCGCATATGAAAGCCTGTAACGTGCTGGATTTCGACGACCTGATCCTGCTTCCCACGCTACTGCTGCAGCGTAATGAAGAGGTGCGTGAGCGCTGGCAGAATAAAATCCGCTACCTGCTGGTGGATGAGTATCAGGACACCAATACCAGCCAGTATGAACTGGTGAAACTGCTGGTGGGACAGCGTGCGCGTTTCACGGTGGTCGGTGATGACGATCAGTCCATTTACTCCTGGCGCGGTGCGCGTCCGCAAAACCTGGTCCTGCTAAGCAAAGATTTCCCGGCGCTGCAGGTGATCAAACTGGAGCAGAACTACCGTTCCTCCGGGCGTATCCTTAAAGCCGCGAACATCCTGATCGCCAACAACCCGCACGTGTTCGAAAAACGCCTGTTCTCCGAACTGGGTTACGGTACAGAGCTAAAAGTGCTCAGCGCCAACAATGAAGAGCACGAAGCGGAGCGGGTCACAGGCGAACTCATCGCCCACCACTTCGTCAATAAAACCGAATACAAAGACTATGCGATCCTCTATCGCGGCAACCATCAGTCACGCGTCTTTGAAAAGATGCTGATGCAAAACCGCATCCCGTACAAAATTTCGGGCGGGACCTCCTTTTTCTCGCGGCCCGAAATCAAAGATCTTCTGGCCTACCTGCGTGTGCTCACTAACCCGGATGATGACAGCGCGTTTCTGCGTATCGTGAATACCCCGAAACGGGAAATTGGCCCGGCGACGCTACAAAAGCTTGGCGAGTGGGCGATGACGCGTAATAAGAGTCTGTTTACTGCCAGCTTCGATATGGGGCTGAGTCAGACACTCACCGGACGCGGCTACGATTCATTAACCCGCTTTACCCACTGGCTTGGTGAAGTGCAGCGGCTGGCAGAGCGCGAACCTATCGCCGCCGTGCGCGACCTTATCCACGGTATCGACTACGAGTCCTGGCTGTATGAAACCTCCGCCAGTCCGAAAGCGGCCGAGATGCGCATGAAAAACGTTAACCAGCTGTTCAGCTGGATGACTGAAATGCTGGAAGGCTCGGAGATTGATGAGCCGATGACCCTGACGCAGGTGGTTACCCGCTTTACCCTGCGCGATATGATGGAGCGCGGCGAGAGCGAAGAAGAGGCCGATCAGGTTCAACTGATGACGCTGCATGCATCAAAAGGTCTGGAATTCCCGTATGTCTATCTGGTTGGCATGGAAGAGGGGTTACTGCCGCACCAGAGCAGCATTGATGAAGATAACGTCGATGAGGAGCGCCGTCTGGCCTATGTTGGCATCACGCGCGCTCAGAAAGAGCTGACCTTCACGCTGTGCAAAGAACGTAGACAGTATGGCGAACTGGTGCGCCCGGAGCCGAGCCGTTTCCTGCTGGAGCTTCCACAGGACGACCTCATCTGGGAGCAGGAGCGTAAAGTGATTACGGCTGAAGAGCGGATGCATAAGGGGCAGGCGAACGTCGCTAACATCCGCGCCATGCTGGCGAAAGCCAAAGAGAAGGGGTAGGTTGTTACACGCCCGGCAAGCGTAGCGCTACCGGGCATGTCCGACTCATTATTTCACCTCAAGCACCCAGTGTACATAGCTCTGCCACTGACACTCCTGCTCAACCATCTCCGCCCCAAGCGGATGATTATCCAGCCAGTTTTCCGGCAACGTCAGCGAAAGTTTTTCGTCATCCGCCACCAGATTGAGTGCCGGCAGCAAATCATCGCGGCGGCGGCTGGCAAACAAAATAGCCAAACGCAGCAGGCGGCACATATGCTCGGCCACGCGCGGCGGTACGGCGTTTTGTTGATGCAAAGAGGAGAGGTCAACGGCGTTGGTCTGGTTCAGCAGCAGCGTTGCCAGCAACTTTTTCTGCGCAGGGGTATAGCCAGGTAAATCGAGGTTACGCACCAGATAAGCGGCATGAGCCGGGGCCTGTTTAAAATCAATGCTCAGCCCGATTTCATGCAGTGCACAGGCACTTAGCAGCAGATCGCGACTCAAAGGGTCCAGATCCCAGGCGTTAGCCACATGATCGGCGAAGCGTGACGCCAGCTGTGCCACGCGGCCTGCCTGATCGATATCAACCAGGAAACGACGCTGCACGTTTCGCAGGGTACGGCTGCGAATGTCCTGATCGACCGACAGGTGCAACATCCCGTAGACCAGACCTTCACGCAGCGCGCCACCCGCCAGCGTCATACATTTGATGTTCAGTTCGGTGAAGATGGCGATCAGGATCGCGAGCCCGCTCGGGAATACCAGCGCGCGTTCAAGCGTCAGGCCTTCAATTTCCAGCTCTTCCAGACGCCCGCACTGAATGGCCCGCTGTTTAAGCTGCTGAAGCTTGGCAAGCGTGATCCGCTCATCCATGCCCTGCGCCATCATAATTTCCTGCAATGCCTGCACGGTACCGGAGGCCCCCACGCAGACTTTCCAGCCGTGGTAGCGCAGTTCGTCCATCACCGGGCGTAACACCTCGCGTGCGGCAGTTTCCGCCTCGTCGAAGTTCTCCTGACCCAGATTGCGGTCAGTAAAGTAGCGCTCAAGCCAGGTTACGCAACCCATCGACAGGCTGAATAGCGACGTTGCCTGCGCACCGGTGCCGGTCACGAGTTCGGTACTGGCGCCCCCGATATCCACAACCAGACGACGATCGTCGCCTCCCGTGGTGTGCGCAACGCCCTGATAAATCAGGCGCGCTTCTTCTTCACCGCTGATAACCTGCACCGGACAACCGAGAATTTCCTGCGCTTTGGCAATAAAATCCACGGCGTTAACCGCCAGGCGGAGTGTTGCAGTGGCGACGACGGTGATTTGGGAATGCGGGATATCCTGCAGACGCTCTGCAAAGAGTCGCAGGCACTGCCAGCCACGTTCCATGGCTTCAGGAGAGAGGTGATTATCGCTGCTCAGGCCCGCCGCGAGGCGGACCTTGCGCTTAATGCGCGTCAGCGTTTGTATGCTTCCCGCCACCTCGCGCACAACCAGCATATGAAAACTATTCGAACCGAGATCAATTGCCGCATAAAGCGAGGTGGAGCTGAGCATAATTTTTTAACCTGAGCGACGACGATTACGCGGCGCGCCAGATCGACGCGGGCCATTGCCGGAGCGGGCGCGGGTAAGGCGCTTGGCCGGCGGCAGTTCGCTTAATAGCGCATCCGGGTTGTACTTACTCACCGGAATAGAATGGCCGATGTACGTCTCAATCGCCGGCAGGTTCAGCGCATACTCTTCACACGCGAGGCTGATAGAGTGGCCGCTTGCACCCGCACGACCGGTACGACCGATACGGTGTACATAGTCTTCGCAGTCATCCGGCAGGTCATAGTTAAAGACGTGCGTAACGGCTGGAATGTGCAGGCCGCGCGCTGCGACGTCGGTGGCGACCAGAATATCGAGATCGCCACGGGTGAATTCTTCAAGAATACGCAGGCGTTTTTTCTGCGCAACATCGCCCGTCAGCAGGCCAACACGGTGACCGTCTGCCGCCAGATGGCCCCAGATATCTTCACAGCGGTGCTTGGTGTTCGCGAAGATAATGGCGCGGTCTGGCCACTCTTCTTCGATCAGCGTTTGCAGCAGACGCATTTTCTCTTCATTGGAAGGATAGAAGAGTTCTTCTTTGATGCGGTGGCCGGTTTTCTGCTCGGGTTCCACTTCCACATATTCGGCGTTGTTCATCTGCTCGAATGCCAGTTCGCGTACGCGATACGACAGGGTCGCAGAGAACAGCATGTTGAGGCGCTGATTCGCGGGAGGCATGCGGCGGAACAGCCAGCGGATATCTTTAATGAAGCCCAGATCGTACATACGGTCAGCTTCATCCAGCACCACAACCTGGATGGCACCAAGGTTAATGTGGTTCTGTTTTGCGTAGTCGATAAGACGGCCGGTGGTACCGATCAGGATATCCACACCGCTTTCCAGCACTTTCAGCTGCTTATCGTAACCATCGCCGCCATAAGCCAGGCCGATTTTCAGGCCCGTAGCCTGCATCAGGGGTTCAGCGTCTGCGTGGATCTGTACCGCCAGTTCTCGCGTCGGGGCCATAATTAGCGCGCGCGGCTGGTTAACTTTGCGGTCTGCAATCGCTGGATGAGAAAGTAAATAATGAAACGTTGACGTTAAAAACGCCATCGTTTTGCCAGTACCGGTTTGCGCCTGCCCTGCTACGTCACGTCCCGCCAGCGTCAGCGGCAGGGCGAGAGCCTGAATGGGCGTGCAGTTATGAAACCCTTTATTTTCAAGGGCTTCGATCACTTTTGGGTGCAGGGCGAAGTCGGAAAACTTCTGTTCTGTTAAATGTGTTTTGCTCATAGTGTGGTAGAATATCAGCTTACTATTGCTTTACGAAAGCGTATCCGGTGAAATAAAGTCAACCTTTAGTTGGTTAATGCGACATCAACACGTCGTTGATGAGGGCGAAACCAACGCACCAGGCTTATTCCTGTGGAGTTATATATGAGCGATAAAATTATTCACCTGACTGACGACAGTTTTGACACGGACGTACTTAAGGCTGACGGGCTGACACTCGTCGATTTCTGGGCTGAATGGTGTGGTCCTTGCAAAATGATCGCCCCGATTCTGGATGAGATCGCTGACGAATATCAGGGCAAACTGACCGTTGCCAAGCTGAACATCGACCAGAACCCGGGCACCGCACCAAAATACGGTATCCGTGGCATTCCGACCCTGCTGCTGTTCAAAAACGGCGAAGTGGCAGCGACCAAAGTGGGCGCACTGTCCAAAGGTCAACTGAAAGAGTTCCTCGACGCTAACCTGGCGTAAGGTTTCTTTGCTGCGCGTCCAGAGCGCCTAAATTATGTGGAACTCTGGACGCCCGGCTGAAGTCGTGCTAAGTTAGCTATGACTTCGTTTTAAACATATCTTGTTGTTTGAATCTTGTTTTACCCGATACTTCCCGTTGTTGACACAAACAGTGCGTGAAGTTGCTAAATTCCGGGCTTGTCACTCAATCCGTCTTGTCGTTTCAGTTCTGCGTTTTTTCCCTGTGACCAGACAGCGAACAGACATGAGTTGATGGCCGCTAAACAGGCATGGATGACCCTGCCATACCATTCACAACATTAAGTTCGAGTATCACCCCGAGTTTAAGAACCCACACCATTATGAATCTTACCGAATTAAAGAATACGCCGGTTTCTGAGCTGATCACTCTCGGCGAAAATATGGGGCTGGAAAACCAGGCTCGTATGCGCAAGCAGGACATCATTTTCGCCATCCTGAAGCAGCACGCTAAGAGTGGCGAAGATATCTTTGGCGACGGTGTGCTGGAGATATTGCAAGACGGATTTGGTTTCCTCCGCTCTGCAGACAGCTCCTACCTCGCCGGCCCTGACGACATCTACGTATCCCCTAGCCAAATCCGCCGTTTCAACCTCCGCACTGGTGACACCATTTCAGGTAAGATTCGTCCTCCAAAAGAGGGTGAACGCTACTTTGCGCTGTTGAAAGTGAATGAAGTTAACTTCGACAAACCGGAAAACTCCCGTAATAAGATCCTGTTTGAGAACTTAACGCCGCTGCACGCGAACTCTCGCCTGCGCATGGAGCGTGGTAACGGCTCAACTGAAGATTTAACCGCTCGCGTCCTGGATCTGGCATCGCCAATCGGTCGTGGCCAGCGTGGTCTGATCGTCGCACCGCCAAAAGCGGGTAAAACCATGCTGCTGCAGAATATCGCGCAGAGCATCGCTTATAACCACCCAGACTGCGTACTGATGGTACTGCTGATTGACGAACGTCCGGAAGAAGTGACCGAGATGCAGCGTCTGGTTAAAGGTGAAGTGGTTGCTTCTACCTTTGACGAACCCGCATCTCGCCACGTTCAGGTTGCGGAAATGGTTATCGAGAAGGCGAAACGCCTGGTTGAACACAAGAAAGACGTGATCATCCTGCTCGACTCCATCACCCGTCTGGCGCGTGCCTACAACACCGTCGTTCCGGCTTCCGGTAAAGTGCTGACGGGGGGTGTGGACGCTAACGCCCTGCATCGTCCAAAACGCTTCTTCGGTGCGGCACGTAACGTGGAAGAGGGCGGCAGCCTGACCATCATCGCTACGGCGCTGATCGATACGGGTTCCAAAATGGACGAAGTTATTTACGAAGAGTTTAAAGGTACAGGTAACATGGAGCTGCACCTCTCTCGTAAAATTGCTGAGAAACGCGTCTTCCCGGCAATCGACTACAACCGTTCCGGTACCCGTAAAGAAGAGTTGCTCACCACCCAGGAAGAGCTGCAGAAAATGTGGATCCTGCGCAAAATCATCCATCCAATGGGTGAAATCGACGCAATGGAGTTCCTCATTAACAAACTGGCGATGACCAAAACTAACGACGATTTCTTCGATATGATGAAACGCTCGTAACGCAAATAAAGCCAGCAAGCGCCACGTTTTTACGTGGCGTTTTTCTTTTATGGCTTATACGCTATTAATGCAGACTCCCATTTCAGACCAGTCAGTGCGACAATAAGACTGTTTGTGCAGTTAATGAAATAATTGATTGAAAAATATACAAAGGGAGTTGTAAGAAGCCTTCTTTATTACTTCTGAGGCAGGGGCTTCATGGTTATACTTCCGGGACTAACTTTTGTTGAGAGCAATCCATTGTGAATCTACTCACCGCCGTTACTGAGCTAATCAGTATTTTTTTATTCACAACCTGTTTTTTGTTCATCGCGCGTAAGGTGGCCAAAAGAATAGGGTTGGTGGATAAGCCTAATTTTCGTAAACGTCATCAGGGACTTATTCCTCTGGTTGGAGGGATTTCTGTTTACGCTGGTATCTGTTTCACGTTTGGTATTGCGGATTATTATATTCCACACGCCGCCCTCTACCTTGCCTGCGCCGGTGTCCTGGTGTTAGTCGGGGCGCTGGATGATCGGTTCGATATCGCGGTAAAAATTCGCGCCACCGTCCAGGCCGCCATTGGCGTGATCATGATGGTCGTTGGTGGGCTATACCTGAGAAGCCTCGGTTATGTGTTCGGACCCTGGGAGTTAGTACTGGGTCCCTTTGGTTTCTTCCTGACACTGTTTGCCGTCTGGGCGGCGATAAATGCTTTCAACATGGTGGATGGTATTGACGGCCTGCTCGGTGGATTGTCGTCGGTTTCGTTTGCCGCAATCGGCATCATTTTATGGTTCGATGGTCAGTACAGCCTGTCGATGTGGTGTTTTGCCATGATTGCCGCCATTCTGCCTTATATCCTCTTAAATCTCGGTGCGCTCGGTCGTCGCTATAAAGTGTTTATGGGTGATGCGGGCAGTACGCTGATCGGCTTTACCGTTATCTGGATTTTGCTGGAGACCACACAGGGTAAAACTCACCCGATTAGCCCGGTAACAGCGCTGTGGATTATTGCCATTCCGCTAATGGATATGGTGGCGATTATGTATCGTCGTCTGCGTAAAGGAATGAGTCCTTTCTCTCCCGATCGCCAGCATATTCACCATCTCATCATGCGTGCCGGTTTTACTTCACGTCAGGCGTTTGTGCTGATTACCCTGGCTGCCGCTATTCTGGCCGCAATTGGGGTGGCTGCGGAATATGCTCATTTCATCCCTGAATGGGTCATGTTGGTATTATTCTTGCTAGCGTTTTTCCTGTACGGCTACTGCATTAAGCGCGCATGGAAAGTGGCGCGGTTTATTAAACGTCTTAAACGCAGGATGCGTCGCAACAGTGGCAACAATACAACATTAACTAAGTAAAACCGGGACTATGATGACTCAACCGTTGGCGGGAGCGAAATCAGTGGTAACTGAGAATGAGCTGGATATTCGGGGTTTGTTTCGCGTGTTGTGGGCAGGCAAACTTTGGATTGCGGGGATCGCGCTGGGGTTTGCATTGTTAGCGCTGGCCTACACCTTCTTTGCAAAACAAGAGTGGAGCGCTACGGCAATCACTGATAAACCAACGGTTAATATGCTCGGGGGGTTCTATTCCCAGCAGCAGTTCCTGCGTAACCTGGATATCAAAGCCAATCTGGCCACCCCAGATCAGGCTTCCGTCATGGATGAGGCCTATAAAGAGTTTGTGATGCAGCTGGCTTCCTGGGATACGCGCCGTGATTTCTGGAGCCAGACGGATTATTACAAGCAACGGATGGTGGGCAACAGTAAAGCCGATGCCGCGCTGCTGGATGATATGATTAACAACATTCAGTTTATGCCGGGAGATGCACTGCGTAACGTCAACGACAGCGTCAAGCTGATTGCCGAAACCGCGCCGGATGCCAATAACCTGTTGCGCCAGTACGTTGCCTTTGCCAGCCAGCGTGCGGCAAGCCACCTTAATGAAGAGCTGAAAGGTGCCTGGGCTGCCCGTACTATACAGATGAAAGCGCAGGTTAAACGTCAGGAAGAGGTGGCTAAAGCCATCTTCGCCCGCCGTGTACACAATATTGAGCAGGCGCTGAAAATTGCCGAACAGCACAATATTTCCCGCACCGAGACGGACGTGCCGGCAGATGAACTGCCTGATTCAGAAATGTTCCTTCTCGGGCGCCCAATGCTGCAGGCTCGACTGGAAAACCTCCAGGCCGTTGGCCCTGATTTTGACCTCGACTACGATCAAAACCGCGCGATGCTGAACACCCTGAATGTCGGTCCAACAATGGACCCGCGTTTTCAGACCTATCGTTATTTGCGAACGCCTGAAGAACCTGTAAAACGCGATAGTCCGCGCCGCGCATTCCTGATGATCATGTGGGGGATTGTGGGTGCGCTGACTGGCGCAGGCGTGGCGTTAACGCGTCGTCGCACTAACTAAGAACGCCGTCTACGATGAAGGCTGCGGCCTTCATCGTTTAATCGAAGAGAATCGATGTGAAAGTACTTACCGTATTTGGCACCAGGCCGGAGGCCATTAAGATGGCACCTCTGGTTCATGCGCTGGCCAGTGATCCTGATATTGAAGCGAAAGTGTGCGTCACTGCCCAACACCGTGAGATGCTCGATCAGGTCTTAACTCTCTTTTCTATCGTCCCGGATTACGATCTCAATATTATGAAACCGGGGCAGGGGTTAACGGAGATAACCTGCCGTATTCTGCAAGAGCTCAAGCCGATTCTGGAGTCCTTCAAACCTGACGTGGTTCTGGTGCATGGCGATACCACCACCACGGTGGCAACCAGCCTGGCTGCGTTTTACCAGCGAATTCCTGTCGGCCACGTTGAGGCGGGTCTGCGTACCGGCAACCTTTATTCGCCGTGGCCCGAAGAGGCCAACCGCACACTCACCGGCCATCTGGCG
Source organism: Enterobacter sp. V89_11 (assembly GCF_029967775.1). NCBI lineage: Bacteria > Pseudomonadati > Pseudomonadota > Gammaproteobacteria > Enterobacterales > Enterobacteriaceae > Enterobacter > Enterobacter sp. V89_11. The sequence continues at coordinate 22,738 of NZ_JASCAN010000028.1, forward strand.
ATGTACCATTTTGCGCCCACCGAAAACTCACGACAGAACCTGCTGCGTGAAAATATTGCCGACAACAAAATCTTTGTCACCGGGAATACGGTGATTGATGCCCTGATTTGGGTTCGTGACCGCGTGCTGTCAAACAACGATCTTCAGAAAGAACTCGCCGCACGCTACCCCTTCCTGAACAATGGCAAAAAAACCATTCTGGTCACCGGCCACCGTCGCGAGAGCTTTGGACGCGGTTTTGAGCAAATCTGTCATGCCCTGGCGGAAATCGCCGCGCAGAATCAGGATGTGCAGATTGTCTACCCGGTACACCTTAATCCTAACGTCAGCGAGCCGGTCAATCGTATCCTTGGGCATATAGAAAACGTCCTGCTGATTGAACCGCAGGACTACTTGCCGTTTGTCTGGCTGATGAACCACGCCTGGCTGATCCTGACCGATTCCGGTGGTATTCAGGAAGAGGCGCCGTCTCTCGGCAAGCCTGTGCTGGTCATGCGTGAAACGACCGAACGCCCGGAAGCGGTGAAAGCGGGCACGGTACGTCTGGTCGGCACCAATGCACAGCTGATCGTCGAAGAGGTAACGCGCCTGCTTCACGACGACGAGGAGTATCAGGCGATGAGCCGGGCCCATAACCCGTATGGCGATGGGCAGGCTTGTGGCCGTATTTTGCATGCACTTAAACACAATCGGGTATCGCTATGAGTTTTACTACCATCTCTGTCATTGGTCTTGGCTACATTGGCTTGCCCACAGCGGCAGCGTTTGCCTCCCGTCAAAAACAGGTTGTGGGCGTGGATATCAACGCGCGTGCGGTGGAAACCATTAACCGTGGCGAAATTCATATCGTGGAGCCCGATCTCGACCGCGTGGTGAAAGAGGCGGTTGATGGCGGATTCCTGCGTGCCAGCACGACGCCGGTCGAGGCGGATGCATATCTGATTGCGGTGCCAACCCCCTTTAAAGGTGACCATGAGCCCGACATGGCTTACGTCGAAGCGGCGGCAAAATCGATTGCACCGGTCCTGAAAAAAGGGGCTCTGGTGATCCTGGAGTCCACTTCGCCCGTCGGCGCTACCGAACAGATGGCGCAGTGGCTGGCGCAAGCCCGACCTGACTTACGCTTCCCGCAGCAGGCGGGCGAGGAGGCTGATATCAATATTGCTTACTGTCCTGAGCGCGTGCTGCCAGGTCAGGTGATGGTAGAGCTGATTAAAAACGATCGCGTGATCGGCGGCATGACGCCAGTCTGTTCAGCACGCGCCAGCGCGCTTTACAAGATTTTCCTTGAAGGCGAGTGCGTGGTGACCAACTCCCGCACCGCCGAAATGTGCAAGCTCACGGAAAACAGTTTCCGGGACGTGAATATCGCCTTCGCGAATGAACTGTCGCTGATTTGCGCCGATCAGGGGATTAACGTCTGGGAGTTGATTAGCCTGGCGAATCGCCATCCGCGCGTGAATATCCTCCAGCCTGGCCCGGGCGTGGGCGGTCACTGTATCGCTGTCGACCCGTGGTTTATTGTGGCGCAAAACCCGGCGCAGGCCCGCCTGATCCGCACCGCGCGTGAAGTGAATGACAGCAAGCCACACTGGGTGCTCAGTCAGGTGAAAGCCACCGTAGCGGACTGTCTGGCTGAGAGCGGCAAACGCGCCAGTGAGCTGAAAATTGCCTGCTTTGGTCTGGCATTCAAACCGAATATTGACGACTTACGCGAAAGCCCGGCGATGGAGATTGCAGAGATGATCGCTGGCTGGCACACCGGCGAAACGCTGGTGGTTGAACCCAATATTCATGAACTGCCGGCAAAACTGGCGGGCCACTGTACGTTGACCGCGCTGGATGAGGCGCTGGCGACGGCGAATGTGCTGGTGCTGCTGGTGGATCATAAAGAATTTAAAGCGACGTCCGGTGATGCCGTACGCCAACAGTATGTGGTTGATACGAAAGGTGTCTGGCGTTGAGCCACCTGAAGGGGGTTCTCGAGTCCCTTGAGTGGGAGAGTGCCTTTTTTGGTCTGCCATCAGCCATCGTACGCCTGCGCGACGATGCGCCGGTTCTGACTGACGCCGACTTCACCGCCTGGCCGCGGGTACAGGCCAGGATCCCCGCAGACCGTGCCGACCTGCTCGATGCGCTCCAGCAACAAGGTTTTCAGCTGGTTGAAGGCGAGGTTGATCTGTCCATTACGCTCGTCTGCCATGATTCGCCCGGTGCGGAAGTGGCAACGGAGCAGGATATCCCCGCGCTGCGTCAGATGGCGGCGCAGGCGTTTGCCCGGAGCCGCTTTCGTGCACCGTGGTATGCACCGGACGACAGCGGGCGTTTCTACGCCCAGTGGGTAGAGAACGCGGTAAAAGGCACCTTTGACCATGTGTGCCTGGTGTTTCGCACTGCAGGCGGCCAGATTGAGGGATTTGTCTCGCTTCGTAAGCTCAACGCGAACGAGGGGCGTATTGGTTTATTAGCCGGGCGCGGCATGGGCGAAAAACTCATGCAGGCGGCGCTTCACTGGGCGCAGCAGCAACAGCTTTTGACTCTGCGGGTGGCAACCCAGATGGGCAACACCGCCGCGCTTAAACGTTATATCGCGAGTGGTGCCAACATCGACGCCACCGCTTACTGGTTATACAGGTGACAAGATGATTCCATTTAACGCACCACCCGTCGTGGGCACTGAACTCGACTATATGCAGTCTGCTATGGGCAGCGGCAAACTCTGTGGTGACGGTGGTTTTACCCGTCGCTGCCAGCAGTGGATGGAACAGCGGTTTCACAGCGCTAAAGTCCTGCTGACCCCGTCCTGTACCGCATCGCTGGAAATGGCGGCGTTGTTGCTGGATATCCAGCCGGACGATGAAGTGATCATGCCGAGCTATACCTTCGTCTCTACAGCGAATGCCTTTGTCCTGCGTGGTGCGAAAATTGTCTTTGTGGATATTCGCCCGGATACCATGAACATCGATGAGACGCTGATTGAAGCGGCAATCACGGACAAAACGCGTGCGATTGTGCCGGTTCACTACGCGGGTGTGGCGTGTGAGATGGACACCATCATGGCGATCGCCAAAAAACATGACCTGTTCGTGGTTGAAGATGCCGCTCAGGGCGTGATGTCGACCTATAAAGGGCGAGCGCTGGGAACGATCGGCCATATCGGCTGCTTTAGCTTCCACGAAACCAAAAACTATACCGCCGGTGGCGAAGGTGGTGCGACGCTGATTAACGACCGTGCACTGGTCGAGCGCGCGGAAGTGATCCGTGAAAAAGGCACCAACCGCAGCCAGTTCTTCCGGGGGCAGGTAGACAAATATACCTGGCGCGATATTGGCTCAAGCTATCTGATGGCCGATCTGCAGGCGGCATACCTGTGGGCGCAGCTGGAGGCAGCGGACCGCATTAATCTTCAGCGCTTGTCCCTGTGGCAAACTTATTACGACGCGCTGCAACCGCTGGCACAAGCCGGGCGAATAGAGCTGCCGACCCTTCCGGCTGATTGCGTCCATAATGCCCATATGTTCTACATCAAACTGCGCGATAATGACGATCGCAGCAAGTTGATTGCCTGGCTAAAAGAAGCCGAAATTCTGGCGGTGTTCCACTATATCCCGCTGCATTCCAGCCCGGCAGGAGAGGCATTTGGGGTATTCGCGGGTGAAGATCGCTACACCACGAAAGAAAGTGAGCGTTTGCTTCGTTTGCCACTGTTCTACAACCTCGCGCCTGTTAACCAGCGTACGGTGATTAACACCCTTCTGAGTTATTTCGGCTGATATGTCTCTGGCAAAAGCATCGGTGTGGACCGCCGCGTCCACACTTGTCAAAATTGGCGCCGGGCTACTGGTCGTCAAGCTGCTGGCCGTCTCATTCGGCCCTTCAGGCGTCGGGCTGGCAGGCAATTTCCGTCAGCTTGTGACCGTCCTTGGGGTACTGGCCGGCGCAGGGATTTTCAACGGCGTCACGAAATACGTTGCGCAGTACCATGATGATGCGGCCCAGCTTCGCCGTGTTGTCGGTACATCCTCGGCGATGGTCACCGGCTTTTCGACCCTGATGGCGGTTATTTTCCTGCTGGCAGCGGCACCCATAAGCCAGGGGTTATTTGGTCACACCCATTATCAGGGGCTGGTTCGTCTGGTCGCGCTGGTTCAGCTGGGCATTGCCTGGGCTAACCTGCTGCTGGCGCTGATGAAAGGCTTTCGTGATGCGGCCGGGAACGCACTGGCGTTAATCCTCGGCAGCGTCATCGGCGTGATTGCCTACTATTTTTGCTATCGGCTGGGCGGCTATGAAGGCGCGTTGCTGGGGCTGGCGCTGGTACCGGCTTTAGTGGTCGTTCCGGCGGCGTTCATGCTAATGCGTCGGGGCACCATTCCGTTGAGTTACCTGAAACCTCAATGGGACAAGGTGCTGGCAAGCCAGCTGGGAAAATTTACCCTGATGGCGCTCATCACCTCCGTCACGCTCCCTGTCGCCTACGTGATGATGCGAAACCTGCTGGCGGCGCATTACAGCTGGGACGAAGTTGGGATTTGGCAAGGGGTGAGCAGTATTTCCGATGCCTACCTCCAATTTATAACGGCTTCCTTTAGCGTCTATTTGCTGCCAACCTTATCGCGCCTGACCTCCAGGCAGGATATCACGCGCGAAATTTCCCGCTCACTGCGGTTTGTCCTTCCCGCCGTTGCGGCAGCCAGTTTAACCGTATGGCTATTGCGCGATGTCGCCATCTGGCTGCTCTTCTCCGCGAAGTTTACCGCCATGCGCGATCTGTTTGCCTGGCAACTGGTGGGCGATGTTCTAAAAGTGGGGGCTTACGTTTTTGGTTATCTGGTGATTGCGAAAGCCTCGCTACGGTTGTATATCCTGGCGGAAATCAGCCAGTTTGCATTACTGACCGCATTCTCACACTGGTTGATCCCGGCACACGGTGCGCTGGGGGCGGCTCAGGCCTATATGGCAACCTATATCGTTTATTTCGCTGCCTGTTGCGGCGTATTTTTACTTTGGCGTAAACGCGCATGACTGCACTGATTCACATACTGGGATCGGATATCCCACACCATAACCAGACCGTGTTACGGTTCTTCAATGATGAACTGGCATCGGGGGATCCCGACGCTCGTGAGTTTATGGTTGCCGGTCAGGATAATGGCCTGAGCGTGGCGTGTCCGGCGCTGACTCTCTCTTTCTGGCCGGACAAGGCTGCGCTGGCGAAGGCGGTTGTTGCCAAAGCCAAAGCGGATCGTGAGCAACGTTTCTTTTTCCATGGGCAGTTTAATACCGGCCTGTGGCTGGCGCTCCTGAGCGGGGGGATCAAACCTTCGCAGTGCAGCTGGCATATCTGGGGAGCCGATCTCTACGAAGTCTCCAGCGGCTGGACATTCCGTCTTTTCTACCCGTTGCGGCGCATGGCGCAGGGGCGTGTGGGATGCGTTTTCGCGACCCGTGGCGATCTCAATTATTTTGCTAAACGCCACCCTGACGTACGCGGTGAGCTACTCTATTTCCCGACCCGAATGAACCCGGCGCTGAACAACATGGCGAATGATACGCCGCGCGAGGGTAAACTGACGATTCTGGTGGGTAACTCAGGCGATCGCAGCAATGAACATCTTGCCGCGCTCAGGGCGGTACATCAGCAGTTTGGCGACACCGTCAATGTGATTGTGCCGATGGGGTATCCGGCCAATAACGATGCCTATATCAATGAGGTCCGCCAGCAGGCACTCGCGTTATTTAGCGCCGGGAATGTGCACATTCTCCACGATAAGCTGGAATTTGATGAGTATCTTGCGCTGCTGCGTCGGTGCGATCTGGGCTATTTCATCTTTGCGCGTCAGCAAGGAATTGGCACGCTGTGTCTGCTGATTCAGGCGGGTGTGCCCTGCGTACTCAATCGCGAAAACCCATTCTGGCAGGACATGGCGGAGCAGCATCTGCCGGTGCTGTTTACTTCCGATGTGCTTAACGAAGAGGTGGTCCGCGAAGCGCAGAGACAACTGGCGCTGGTGGACAAAAGTGCCATCGACTTCTTTAGCCCGAACTACCTCACGCCGTGGCATCGCGCGCTGCGTATCGCTGCAGGAGACAAAGCATGAGCCAGTTGCAATTCAGCGGCTTACTGATCGTTTGGCTTCTGAGCACTTTATTCATCGCCACGCTCACCTGGTTCGAGTTTCGCCGGGTGCGTTTTAACTTTAACGTCTTCTTCTCGTTACTGTTTCTTCTGACCTTCTTTTTCGGATTCCCGCTGACCAGCATTCTGGTCTTCCGGTTTGACGTGAGCGTTGCCCCGCCCGAGATCCTGCTCCAGGCGATCCTGGCAGCGACCTGCTTCTACGCGGTCTACTACGCCACCTATAAAACGCGCCTGCGTTCAGCGCAATCCACCGCGCCGCGCCGGGCGCTCTTCACCATGAACCGGGTGGAGACGCACCTGACGTGGGTGATGCTGATGACGATCGCGCTGGTAAGCGTGGGTATCTTCTTCATGCATAATGGTTTTCTGCTGTTCAAGCTCCAGTCCTACAGCCAGATTTTTTCTGCCGAAGTGTCGGGCGTGGCGCTTAAGCGCTTCTTCTACTTCTTCATTCCGGCGATGCTGGTGATCTTTTTCCTGCGTCAGGACAGCAAAGCCTGGCTGTTTTTCCTGGTGAGTACCGTCGCCTTCGGTTTCCTGACCTACATGATTGTGGGAGGGACGCGTGCAAACATCATCATCGCTTTCGCAATCTTCCTGTTTATCGGCATCATCCGCGGGTGGATCTCTTTATGGATGCTGGTGGCTGCTGGGATGTTTGGCATTGTTGGTATGTTCTGGCTTGCCCTGAAGCGCTACGGGCTCAACGTAGCCGGTGACGAGGCGTTTTACACATTCCTCTATCTCACGCGCGACACCTTCTCGCCGTGGGAAAACCTGGCGTTGTTGCTGCAAAACTACGACAAAATCGATTTCCAGGGCCTTGCGCCTATTGTGCGCGACTTTTATGTCTTTATCCCAACCTGGCTGTGGCCAGACCGTCCCGGCGTCGTACTCAACACGGCAAACTATTTTACCTGGGAAGTGCTGAACAACCACTCAGGCCTTGCGATCTCACCTACGTTGATTGGCTCGCTGGTGGTGATGGGGGGAAGCTGGTTTATCCTGCCGGGGGCGGTGGTGGTGGGGCTGATCATCAAGTGGTTTGACTGGCTCTACGTGCGCGGCAACGAAGAAACAAACCGCTATAAGGCGGCTATTTTGCACAGTTTCTGCTTTGGTGCCATTTTCAATATGATCGTTCTGGCGCGTGAAGGGCTGGATTCATTCGTGTCGCGCGTGGTTTTCTTCATGGTCGTTTTTGGCATCTGCCTGTTACTGGCCAAACTGTTGTACTGGCTGTTTGACAGTGCAGGGCTTGTGCATAAGCGCGAGCCGCAGGGCAGCACAACGCTGTCGCAAGTGTGAGTAGGGAAAGTCATGACGGATAAAACTTCTGCACCGCGCTATACGCTGCGCGGTCTGCAGCTTATTGGCTGGCGCGATATGCAACACGCGCTGGATTTTCTGTTCGCTGGTGGTCAGATGAAATCCGGTACGCTGGTCGCCATCAATGCGGAAAAGATGCTGGCGGTGGAAGACAACGCCGAAGTAAGAAGCCTGATAGAAGCGGCTGAATTTAAATATGCCGACGGTATCAGCGTGGTGCGTTCAATCCGCAAAAAGTATCCTGGCGCTAATGTATCTCGCGTGGCAGGGGCCGATCTCTGGGAGCAACTGATGGCACGCGCAGGGGCGGAAGGCACGCCGGTATTCCTGATTGGCGGTAAGCCGGAGGTACTGGCGCAGACCGAAGCGAAATTGCGCAGTCAATGGAATGTTAACATCGTGGGCAGCCAGGATGGCTACTTCAAACCAGAGGCCCGGCAGGCGCTGTTTGAACGCGTTCGCGACAGTGGAGCGAAAATCATCACCGTGGCGATGGGCTCCCCACGCCAGGAGATCCTGATGCGTGACTGCCGTCAGGTGTGTCCGGATGCCCTTTATATGGGCGTTGGCGGAACGTATGACGTCTTTACCGGCCATGTTAAGCGTGCGCCCAAAGTCTGGCAAAACCTGGGGCTGGAGTGGCTGTATCGCCTGCTATCTCAGCCGACGCGGATTACACGACAGATCCGTCTGCTTCGCTACCTTACCTGGCACTACACCGGGAAAATGTAATCAAAATGTAGCGCGATATGCTGTTCGCGCTGCAACTCCCCTGCAAAACTGCTGCGAATCTGTGCAATGCATTCATTTTTTTTATGCATCGTTTGCCATTTGCCGCATTTTAAGAAACCATTCGCCCCGTATTTTAGTACCCCTAAAAAACAATACCCGGCCTTAAGTCGGGAAACAGCAAACACAATCGAGGATCTATGGCAGAGAAAAAACCGGAGCTACAGCGTGGGCTGGAGGCTCGTCATATTGAACTGATAGCGCTGGGCGGCACTATCGGCGTGGGCCTGTTTATGGGCTCCGCAAGCACGCTCAAATGGGCAGGACCTTCGGTCTTGCTGGCTTATATCATTGCGGGATTGTTCGTTTTCTTCATCATGCGTTCGATGGGCGAAATGCTTTTCATGGAGCCCGTCACGGGTTCCTTCGCCGTTTACGCGCACCGATATATGAGCCCGTTCTTTGGCTACCTGACGGCCTGGTCATACTGGTTTATGTGGATGGCGGTTGGCATCTCTGAAATCACGGCGATAGGGGTCTACGTGCAGTTCTGGTTCCCGGACATGGTCCAGTGGATACCGGCGCTGATTGCCGTGGGGCTGGTGGCACTGGCAAACCTTGCTGCCGTTCGTCTTTATGGTGAAATCGAATTCTGGTTTGCGATGATCAAAGTCACCACCATCATCGTGATGATTGTGGTCGGGCTGGGCGTTATCTTCTTCGGCTTTGGTAACGGCGGGCACGCCATTGGCTTTGGTAACCTGACCGAAAACGGCGGCTTCTTTGCGGGCGGCTGGAAGGGCTTCCTGACGGCACTGTGTATCGTTGTGGCCTCTTATCAGGGGGTCGAGCTTATCGGTATTACCGCGGGTGAAGCGAAAAACCCGCAGGTTACGCTGCGAAGCGCCGTAGGCAAGGTGCTGTGGCGTATCCTGATTTTCTATGTGGGGGCGATCTTCGTTATCGTAACCATCTTCCCGTGGAATGAAATTGGCACGACCGGTAGCCCGTTTGTCTTGACCTTCGCGAAGATTGGCATCACGGCAGCAGCAGGCATCATTAACTTTGTGGTTCTGACGGCGGCGTTGTCAGGCTGCAACAGCGGGATGTACAGCTGCGGACGTATGCTCTACGCGCTGTCCAGAAACAATCAGCTGCCAGCGGCAATGGCGAAAGTTTCGCGTGCGGGCGTACCGGTTGCGGGTGTGGCGGTGTCGATTGTGATCCTGCTGATTGGCTCCTGCCTGAACTACATCATCCCGAATCCGCAGCGCGTGTTCGTGTATGTCTACAGCGCCAGCGTGCTGCCAGGCATGGTGCCCTGGTTTGTTATCCTGATTAGCCAGCTGCGTTTCCGTCAGGCACATAAAAAGGCCATCGCCAGCCATCCGTTCCGTTCTATTATGTTCCCGTATGCCAACTATTTGACGATGGCGTTCCTGGTTTGCGTATTAATCGGAATGTACTTTAATGAAGATACGCGCATGTCGCTGTTTGTCGGGATGATCTTCCTGGCGGCGGTGACCGCGGCGTATAAGCTTTTTGGTCTGGGCCGCCGCGCTACCTCGCAGAAAGTGGAGGAATAAGCGGCAAAATGTGCAAACCATAACCAAACGCGCATTTTTTTCAAAAAAGCACTAGACAGCGGGGTCGGAGGTACGTAATATCCAGCCCCGCAACGGCGCTAAGCGCCCGTAGCTCAGCTGGATAGAGCGCTGCCCTCCGGAGGCAGAGGTCTCAGGTTCGAATCCTGTCGGGCGCGCCATTTTAGTCCCGGCGCTAGAGCTGCGGTGGTCTGAGAAGTAGTCAGTACCGCGTGAAAGAATACAGTGGTGGCTATAGCTCAGTTGGTAGAGCCCTGGATTGTGATTCCAGTTGTCGTGGGTTCGAATCCCATTAGCCACCCCATTATTGAAAGAGTTGTGAATTGCGAAGGTGGCGGAATTGGTAGACGCGCTAGCTTCAGGTGTTAGTGTTCTTACGG
>NZ_JASCAN010000029.1:0-29366 GCF_029967775.1 Enterobacter sp. V89_11
ACTCGCGACCCCGACCTTGGCAAGGTCGTGCTCTACCAACTGAGCTATTCCCGCAAATTTGCACTGCTTTTGTTGCTGTCGTAACGTGTATTTCTCTGTCGTTACGGGAGGCGCATTATACGAGAAATCCGTTTAGCTGCAACCCCCCTAAAAGCGTTTTTTGTGAAATTCAGTTCAAGTGATGGAATATTCATCGCTTTGCACGTTTTTACACCATTCATGCGTTCTGTAAGCCGGGTAACGCGCAACGCCCCCGGCAACCGCCTGAATTACAGCTTAATAAAGTTCTCGCGATAATACGCCAGTTCGGCCACGGACTCACGGATATCGTCCATGGCCTGATGCGTTCCCTGCTTTTTAAAGCCATCCAGGATTTCCGGTTTCCAGCGACGCGCCAGCTCTTTCAGGGTGCTCACATCCAGATAGCGGTAATGGAAGTAAGACTCCAGCTCCGGCATGTACTTAAACAGAAAACGGCGATCCTGACCGATGCTGTTACCGCAGATAGGTGATTTGCCCGCCGGAACCCACTGTTTCAGAAACGCAAGCGTTGCCAGCTCCGCCTCGCGATCGCCCATGGTGCTAGCCTTAACGCGCTCCACCAGCCCGCTCCCCGTGTGGGTGCGCACGTTCCACTCATCCATTAACGCAAGCTGGTCGTCGGACTGATGAACCGCGATAGTCGGCCCTTCCGCCAGAATATTCAGGTTGGCATCGGTCACCAGGGTTGCAATCTCAATAATGCGATCGCGCTCGGGATCCAGCCCGGTCATTTCAAGATCGATCCAAATCAGGTTGTTTTCATCCGCGCTCATGTTATTTTCCACCCTTCTCGCATAACCGGCTGTAGCAGGTTAACTAGTATTAATTAGAGTGTATCATAGAGGTTTTGCCCCTTACGGGCGACCAGGAGCCAGCGCGATTGAGTAAAAATAAACTCTCCAAAGGGCAGCAGCGCCGTGTGAATGCCAATCACCAGCGCCGTCTTAAAACCACTTCGGAGAAGGTCGATTACGACGACAACCTGTTTGGCGAACCGATGGAAGGCATCGTCATCAGCCGTTTCGGTATGCACGCCGACGTGGAATCCGCCAACGGTGAGATTCACCGCTGCAACATCCGCCGGACGATTCGTTCTCTGGTGACCGGCGATCGCGTGGTCTGGCGCCCGGGTAAAGAAGCGGCGGAAGGCGTCACGGTAAAAGGCATCGTTGAGGCGGTCCACGCGCGTACGTCGGTACTGACCCGTCCCGATTTCTACGACGGGGTTAAACCTATCGCAGCCAACATTAACCAGATCGTTATCGTCTCAGCGATTTTGCCTGAACTTTCGCTCAATATTATCGACCGATACCTTGTCGCCTGTGAAACGCTGCAGGTTGAACCGATCATCGTACTCAACAAAATCGATCTGCTCGATGAAGACGGTATGAACTTCGTCAACGAGCAGATGGATATCTACCGTAACATCGGGTATCGCGTTCTGATGGTTTCCAGCTATACCAAAGATGGTCTGAAACCGCTTGAAGAGGCGCTTACCGATCGCATCAGCATCTTTGCGGGACAGTCCGGTGTGGGCAAATCGAGCCTGCTGAACAACCTTCTCGGCCTCCAGCAAGAGATCGTGACCAACGATGTGTCTGATGTTTCTGGCCTGGGCCAGCACACTACCACCGCGTCACGCCTGTATCACTTCCCGCACGGCGGTGATGTCATTGACTCCCCGGGCGTGCGTGAATTCGGTTTGTGGCACCTTGAGCCGGAACAAATCTTCAACGGATTTGTCGAATTCCATGATTATTTAGGTGCTTGCAAATACCGCGACTGTAAACATGACAATGACCCGGGCTGCGCTATCCGTGAAGCGGTCGAGAAAGGCGAAATAGCAGAGACCCGCTTTGAAAACTACCACCGCATTCTCGAGAGCATGGATCAGGTAAAAACGCGTAAAAACTTTTCTGATTCTGATAACTGACAACTAAGCTAAGCATCGCTAAAATCGTCCCCTTTTTTCAGGTTCCGGCGCTTTGCGGCCGGATCAGGAACGACAAAACAATGGCCTGGAGGCTACCTTGTTAAACTCATTTAAACTTTCGCTTCAATACATTCTGCCGAAACTGTGGCTCACTCGCCTGGCGGGCTGGGGCGCGAGCAAACGAGCGGGCTGGCTGACCAAACTGGTCATCGACCTTTTCGTAAAATATTACAAGGTCGACATGAAAGAGGCGCAGAAGCCGGATACCGCCAGCTACCGCACCTTCAACGAGTTTTTCGTCCGCCCACTGCGCGACGACGTGCGCCCGCTGAATACGGACCCTAACGTGCTGGTGATGCCTGCAGATGGCGTGATTAGCCAACTGGGTCACATCGAAGACGACAAAATCCTGCAGGCGAAAGGCCATAACTACAGCCTGGAAGCGTTGCTGGCAGGTAACTACCTGATGGCGGATCTGTTCCGTAACGGGACCTTCGCGACCACCTATCTCTCACCGCGCGACTATCACCGCGTGCACATGCCGTGCAACGGCATCCTGCGTGAAATGATCTACGTTCCGGGCGATCTGTTCTCCGTGAACCACCTCACGGCGCAGAACGTACCTAACCTGTTCGCCCGTAACGAACGCGTCATTTGCCTGTTTGATACTGAATTCGGTCCTATGGCGCAGATTCTGGTGGGCGCGACCATTGTCGGCAGCATTGAAACCGTCTGGGCTGGCACCATCACCCCACCACGTGAAGGCGTGATCAAGCGCTGGACCTGGCCTGCCGGCGAAGAAGAAGGCTCTGTCGCCCTGCTGAAAGGTCAGGAGATGGGTCGCTTCAAGCTGGGCTCAACCGTTATCAACCTGTTTGCACCGGGTAAAGTTAAGCTGGCCGAACAGCTTGAAAGCCTGTCGGTCACCAAACTGGGTCAGCCGCTGGCCGTCTCTACCGAAACCTTCGTAACGCCGGTGTCAGAACCTGCACCGTTGTCCCAAGAAGAGATCGACGCCGAGCACGACGCCAGCCCGCTGGTTGACGACAAAAAAGACGAAGGCTAATAACAGAAGGATCGCTGACGTGCGCCCGATTATCGTTCTACTGATGGCCTGGTGCCTCAGCATGGGGGCGTACGCAGCGACAGCCCCCGACGCAAAACAGATAACCCAGGAACTGGAGCAGGCAAAAGCGGCAAAACCCGCTCAGCCAGAGACCGTTGAGTCGCTCCAGTCCGCCCTGAACGCGCTTGCGGAGCGAAAAGGCTCCCTTGAGCGTGCACAGCAATATCAGCAGGTTATCGACAACTTCCCGAAACTCTCGCAAACGCTGCGCTCGCAGCTCAGTAATCTGCGTGATGAACCGCGCGATATACCGGCGGACATGTCTTCTGATGCGCTGAATCAGGAGATCCTCCAGGTCAGCAGCCAGCTTCTGGAAAAGAGCCGTCTGGCTCAGCAGGAGCAGGAGCGGGCGCGTGAAATTGCCGACTCGCTCAGCCAGCTTCCCCAGCAGCAAACCGATGCCCGCCGCCAGCTTAATGAAGTTGAGCGTCGCGTTGGCACGCAAAGCGGCAACACGCCGCAAGCGCAGGCGCAGAATCTGGGACTGCAGGCCGAATCTGCTCGCCTCAAAGCCCTTGTCGATGAACTGGAGCTGGCGCAGCTCTCCGCCAATAACCGCCAGGAGCTGTCACGGATGCGCTCTGAGCTGGCGCAGAAGCAGAGCGAACAGCTGGATGCATATCTGCAGGCCCTGCGTAATCAGCTTAACAGCCAGCGGCAGCGCGAAGCCGAGCGTGCGCTTGAAAGCACCGAACTGCTGGCGGAAAACAGCGCTAACCTGCCCAGCGGCATCGTTGAGCAGTTTAAGGTCAACCGCGAGCTCTCTGCGGCGCTGAACCAACAGGCGCAGCGTATGGATCTGGTAGCCTCGCAACAGCGCCAGGCTACCAATCAAACCCTACAGGTCCGCCAGGCGCTTAACACGTTGCGTGAGCAGTCCCAATGGCTAGGGTCATCAAACCTGCTGGGTGAAGCGTTACGCGCGCAGGTCTCACGCCTGCCGGAAATGCCCAAACCGCAGCAGCTGGATACCGAAATGGCTCAGTTGCGCGTGCAGCGACTGCACTTTGAGGATCTGCTCAACAAACAGCCGCAAATCCGCCAGATCCGTCAGGCTGACGGACAGCCGCTGACCAGCGAGCAGAACCGCATTCTGGAAGCCCAGTTGCGTACCCAGCGTGAACTGCTGAACTCCCTGCTCCAGGGCGGGGATACGCTGATTCTGGAACTGACCAAGCTGAAGGTCTCTAATAGCCAACTGGAAGATGCGCTGAAAGAGGTGAATGAGGCAACGCACCGTTATCTCTTCTGGACCTCCGACGTGCGGCCGATGACCTTCTCGTGGCCGATTGAGATTGTTCAGGATCTGCGCCGCCTTATTTCGCTGGATACCTTCAGCCAGCTGGGCCAGGCCAGCGTGATGATGCTCACCAGTAAAGAGACCATTTTCCCGCTGCTGGCCGCACTGATTCTGGTGGGCTTCAGCATTTACTCACGCCGGTATTTCACCCGATTCCTGGAACGCTCCAGCGCCCGGGTGGGGAAAGTTACGCAGGATCACTTCTGGCTGACGTTACGCACCGTCTTCTGGTCGATTCTCGTCGCCTCACCGCTACCGGTCCTGTGGATGACGCTTGGATATGGCCTGCGGGAAGCCTGGCCCTACCCGCTCGCGGTGGCCATTGGCGATGGCGTCACTGCCACGGTGCCACTGCTGTGGGTGGTAATGATTTGCGCCACGTTCGCGCGGCCCAACGGTTTGTTCATCGCTCACTTCGGCTGGCCGCGTAATCGCGTTGCACGCGCCATGCGTTACTACCTGATGAGCATCGGACTGATTGTGCCGCTGATTATGGCGCTGATCATGTTCGATAAACTCAACGACCGGGAATTCTCAGGGTCGCTGGGCCGCCTCTGCTTTATGCTGATATGCGGGGCGCTGGCAATTGTCACGCTCAGCCTGAAACGCGCCGGTATCCCGCTCTATCTGGATAAATCCGGTAACGGCGACAACATGTTCAACCGGCTGCTCTGGAACCTGCTGCTGAGCGCACCGCTGATTGCCATGCTGGCAGCGACGGTGGGTTACCTGGCGACCGCCAAGGCGCTGCTGGCGAGGCTTGAAACCTCGGTGGCGATTTGGTTCCTGCTTCTGGTGGTGTATCACGTGATACGCCGCTGGATGCTGATCCAGCGCCGCCGCCTGGCGTTCGACCGTGCCAAGCACCGGCGTGCAGAGATCCTCGCCCAGCGTGCGCGTGGCGAGGAAGAGCCAAACCATGTCAACAGCACAGAAGGCACGACGGAAGCTGACGAAGTCGAGCTGGATCTGGATGCCATCAGTACCCAATCCCTGCGACTGGTACGCTCCATCCTGATGCTGATTGCCCTGCTGTCGGTGATCTTCCTGTGGTCGGAAATTCACTCCGCGTTTGGCTTCCTGGAAAACATCTCCCTGTGGGACGTAACGTCCACGGTACAAGGTGTGGAGAGCCTGGAGCCGATTACCTTAGGCGCGGTGTTGATTGCCATTCTGGTGTTGATCATCACCACCCAACTGGTGCGTAACTTCCCGGCACTGCTGGAGCTGGCCCTGCTGCAGCATCTCGATTTAACCCCGGGGACGGGATATGCAATTACCACCATCACCAAATATCTGATCATGCTGTTTGGCGGGCTGGTCGGCTTCTCAATGATTGGTATTGAATGGTCGAAACTGCAGTGGCTGGTGGCGGCACTTGGTGTGGGGTTAGGGTTTGGCTTACAGGAGATCTTCGCCAACTTTATCTCTGGCCTGATTATTCTGTTCGAAAAACCGATTCGTATTGGCGATACGGTAACGATCCGCGATTTGACCGGCAGCATCACCAGGATCAACACGCGCGCCACCACCATCAGCGACTGGGACCGTAAAGAGATCATCGTGCCGAACAAGGCGTTTATTACCGAGCAGTTTATCAACTGGTCGCTGTCAGACTCCGTCACGCGTGTGGTGCTGACGGTACCTGCGCCGTCGGATGCCAACAGCGAAGAGGTCACTCAGATCCTCTACACCGCCGCGGAGCGCTGTTCATTCGTGATCGATAACCCGGCGCCGGAAGTGTTCCTGGTGGATTTACAACAGGGGATCCAGATTTTCGAACTGCGTATTTACGCCGCCGAAATGGGACACCGTATGCCACTGCGTCATGAGATCCACCAGCTGATTCTGGCAGGGTTCCGTGAGCACGGCATTGATATGCCGTTCCCACCGTTCCAGATGCGTCTGGAAAGCCTGGACGGGCGCAAAACGGGAAGAACGTTAACGTCAGCGGCGCGCACACGCCCGGCAGGAAGTCTGTAACCCTTCTCCCCTCCCTTCCGGGAGGGGAATGTTTGACCGCTACGCCACTTCCGTCAGCAACGCCACAGAACGTCGGCGGTAATTCTCATAAATCCCCATCGCCAGAAGTGAGAAGAAGACTGGGCCGCCCACCATCCACAGTGCGCTACTCCAGTCATTCGCCTCAATCACCGGCTGAATAACGGTAAAGATGTTGGCGAATGCCACTACCAGCACCACCACCGTGGTTGCCAGCAGCGTGGCGGCGCGCGTTTTGAAAATCACAAACGGACGCTCAAGATCCTCCTTCGCCTTAAAGAACGGGAAGGCCAGGCTCAGAAAGAGATAAGGCAGCGTCATCGACACATTCGCCATCAGGGTCAGCTTGTTATAAAACGCTGACGCGGTATCCCCACCAAACGACACCAGCAAAATGAACACGCTGACCAGCAGGCACTGCATCCACATGGCGTTGGCGGGCATACCTGCGGTATTCAGTTGCGTCATGCGTGCAGGCCACAGCGCTTTTGGCGTGCCCTGAATTATCGCTTTCAACGGAGAGTAAATCAGCGTGAAAAACGCGCCGGTATAGGCAAGGAACATGGACAAGCCGGTGATGCGTGCAAACCAGACGCCCGTCGCTGCCGCCGCTTCCGGTGTCAGATTCATCGCTTGTCCCAGCGTCATCCCCAGGCTTTTCATCAGCACATAGGTAATGTTGCCCAGGTTAGTGGTGTTGTTGCTGAGTACCTGCTGCCAGTTGGTGCTGACGCCCCAGAGGAAAATTGCCAGCGAATAGCCAATGGAGATAACTATCGCGGCAAAAATAATGCCTTTCGCAAAGTTCTTTTCCGGGTTCTCGGTCTTGTCGACCAGGCCGCCCACCGCCTCAATACCGCCGTACGCAAAAATGGCAAACACCACAAAGGAGAGCATAGCGAGCCCGGACTGATAGCTGGGGTTGGGCGAGGAAACGAAGTTCACCTCCTGAGCAAAGTGTCCGCCGTTCAGGCACAGAATGGCAATGCTGACCACCAGCAGCACCAGGTTCAGGCACATCACCGAGATCCCGCCCACGGCGGTAATGCGGGCAATTTTGTTGATGCCCTTAGACGCCACCAGCGTTACAACCACCATCCAGCAGACGGCCAGAATCCCGACCACCTGCGTGGAGCTCAGACCGGCCAAAGACCAGACCTGAGTGTGATCGCTACCGAAAACAAACGTCGAAAACGGTACCCAGACCTTGGCCGCCGTACTGACCATCCAGACCACATACGAGGAGAACCACATAAACGTGCCGATAAACGCGTAGCGCGGGCCGATGCTGTTGTTCATCCAGGAATAGATCCCGCCCTCTTCTTTGCGGTAGGCCGCCCCCATTTCCGCCATCATCAGCGCAAACGGTATGAAGAAAAACAGGGCCGAGACGATGTAGAACGGCGTTGCGCTGTAGCCCATCAGATAGAAAGCCGACGGGCTGTTGGCAAAGCCAAAGACGGAGGTAAAAATCATCAGGATGAGCCCGGTGAGGGTCATCTTTTTAAGTGACTGGGACATAGCGCCATCCAAAGGAAGTTAAACTGCGCGGATGGTAGCAGATGACCAGACTAATATTGTGGCTATTAGGGGCAAATTAAGAAAAAGACCTGCGTACAGAGAATGTGGCAGTTTTTAATGTTGTCGTGCGGAAATGGAAAGGTTAATTGACATCAGAGGTGAGCCGGGTAAGCGACAGCGCTACCCGGCAATGCGATGCGTTATGCGCGATCGACCGTAAACGCGATCACTTCGCCCAGCTGTTCTGCGCCCAGCGCCAGCATCACCAGACGATCAACGCCCAGCGCCACGCCGGAGCAGTCCGGCAGGCCCGCCTTCAATGCTTCCAGCAGATGGGTATCAATGGGCTGCTGCGGCAGGCCACGTGCCGCGCGCTTGCGGTTATCCTGCTCAAAACGCTGCTGCTGTTCGCGTGCGTCGGTCAGTTCGTGAAAGCCGTTCGCCAGCTCGATACCTTTGTAATAGACCTCAAAACGCTCCGCCACACGGTGATCTTCGGTGCTGATCTGCGCCAGCGAAGCCTGGCTTGCCGGGAAGTGATATACAAACGTCGGCCGGTCTTTGCCAATTTGCGGTTCAACGCCAAAGGTGAAGAGCAGTTGCAGCAGCGTGTCGCGGTCTTCTTCGGTATCTGCCACGTTGCTCAGATCCAGTTTTGCCGCCACTTCGCGCAGCTGCGCTTTATCCGCAGAGAGCGGATCAATTTCCAGGTAACGCTGGAAAACCTGCTGATAAGAGAGCGTTTCCGCTTCTGAGCACTCCAGCACCTGCTGCAGCAGATCGTCCACCTCGTTCATCAGGCGGTACATATCATAATGCGGACGGTACCACTCCAGCATGGTGAATTCGGGATTGTGGTGACGCCCCATCTCTTCATTACGGAAACTGCGGCACAGCTGATAGACCGGGCCACACCCTGCCGCCAGCAGGCGTTTCATGTGGTATTCCGGACTGGTCATCAGATACAAATTCATGCCCTGTGAGTGGCCAGGACCAACAAAACGGGTTTCAAACGGGACCAGATGAATATCCGTAACCGTTGCCTGACTCATGCACGGGGTTTCCACCTCAAGGACGCCGCGGTCGGCAAAGAAGCGGCGGATCTCCGCCATAATTGCAGCGCGTTTTAGCAGGTTGGGGATGGATGCGCTCGGCTGCCAGGTGGCCGTTTCGCTCATGAGTTTTTCTCCGATTTCAGACAAGGGCACGAAGTCTACTCGTTACCAGGGACGGAGACAAATTTTGCGCAGTAAAAAAGCGCATTTCATTTAGGTGAACAATTGCGCGACGAAATTCATTACTCACCGCGATAAATCGCCGCACAGAACAGCAAAAAAATCGAACACGTCAAATTTCCCTGACATCCACGCGGTTATACTGCTTTACCCATAAAGGAGCAGTGGAAACGCTTTCGCAATCGTCCTTTTGGACGGGTGAACTACCTTTAGTTTATCGCGTTGCGAAATAACAAAAATCTGGAGGAATGTCGTGCAAACTTTTCAAGCCGATCTTGCCGTTATAGGCGCTGGCGGGGCTGGATTACGTGCTGCGATTGCTGCAGCACAAGCTAATCCCAACGCTAAAATCGCATTGATTTCAAAAGTCTATCCGATGCGCAGCCATACGGTTGCCGCAGAAGGAGGATCCGCCGCCGTTGCGCAGGATCATGACAGCTTCGAATACCATTTCCACGACACGGTTGCAGGGGGCGACTGGCTTTGCGAGCAGGATGTCGTTGACTACTTTGTACACCATTGTCCTACGGAGATGACCCAGCTTGAACAGTGGGGATGTCCGTGGAGCCGTCGTCCGGACGGCAGCGTCAACGTTCGCCGCTTCGGCGGGATGAAGATCGAACGCACCTGGTTCGCCGCCGATAAAACCGGCTTCCACATGTTGCACACCCTGTTCCAGACCTCCCTTCAGTTCCCACAGATTCAGCGCTTTGACGAACATTTCGTCCTCGACATTCTGGTTGATGACGGTCAGGCGCGCGGTCTGGTGGCGATGAACATGATGG
Organism: Enterobacter sp. V89_11; assembly: GCF_029967775.1. NCBI lineage: Bacteria > Pseudomonadati > Pseudomonadota > Gammaproteobacteria > Enterobacterales > Enterobacteriaceae > Enterobacter > Enterobacter sp. V89_11. Next base: position 9,944 of record NZ_JASCAN010000029.1, read on the forward strand.
AAGGCACCCTCGTCCAGATCCGCGCCAACGCGGTGGTCATGGCTACCGGCGGTGCGGGGCGTGTTTACCGCTACAACACCAACGGCGGTATCGTCACCGGTGACGGCATGGGCATGGCGCTCAGCCACGGCGTGCCGCTGCGGGATATGGAGTTCGTGCAGTATCACCCTACTGGCCTGCCGGGCTCCGGCATTCTGATGACGGAAGGCTGCCGTGGTGAAGGCGGGATCCTGGTCAATAAAAATGGCTACCGCTATCTGCAGGATTACGGCATGGGCCCGGAAACCCCGCTCGGCGAGCCGAAAAACAAATACATGGAACTGGGCCCGCGCGACAAAGTGTCTCAGGCCTTCTGGCACGAGTGGCGCAAAGGCAACACCATCTCCACGCCACGCGGCGATGTGGTCTACCTCGACCTGCGTCATCTTGGCGAGAAGAAACTGCTGGAACGTCTGCCGTTCATTTGCGAACTGGCAAAAGCCTACGTTGGCGTCGATCCGGTGAAAGAGCCGATTCCGGTACGTCCAACGGCTCACTACACCATGGGCGGTATCGAAACCGACCAGCAGTGCGAAACCCGCATTAAAGGGCTGTTTGCCGTGGGCGAGTGCTCCTCTGTCGGCCTGCACGGTGCTAACCGTCTGGGGTCAAACTCACTGGCGGAGCTGGTGGTCTTTGGCCGCATGGCGGGCGAACGCGCGATGGAGCGTGCTGCCACCTCGGGCGAGGCGAACAGCGCGGCGCTGGATGCCCAGGTCGTTGACGTCGAAAAACGGCTTAAGAACCTGGTGAACCAGGAAGGAAATGAAAACTGGTCGAAAATCCGCGACGAGATGGGCCTGTCGATGGAAGAAGGCTGCGGTATCTACCGTACACCTGAGCTGATGCAAAAAACCGTGGATAAGCTGGCAGAGCTGCAGGAACGCTTCAAGCGCGTGCGCATTACCGATACCTCCAGCGTGTTCAACACAGACCTGCTCTATACCATCGAGCTGGATCACGGCCTGAACGTGGCGGAATGTATGGCGCACTCTGCGCTGGCCCGTAAAGAGTCACGCGGCGCGCATCAGCGTCTTGATGAAGGCTGCACCGAACGTGATGACGTCAATTTCCTGAAACACACTCTCGCCTGGCGCGATGCGGATGGCACCACCCGTCTGGACTACAGCGACGTGAAAATCACGACGTTGCCACCGGCTAAACGCGTGTATGGCGCAGAAGCAGAAGCCGCCGAGAAGAAGGAGAAGGCGAATGGCTGAGATGCAGAAACTGAAAATCGAAGTGGTGCGCTACAATCCGGAAGTGGACACCGCACCGCACAGCGCATTCTATGAAGTCCCTTATGACGAGCAAACCTCTCTGCTGGATGCGCTCGGCTATATCAAAGATAACCTTGCGCCGGACCTGAGCTACCGCTGGTCGTGCCGTATGGCAATCTGCGGCTCCTGCGGCATGATGGTCAACAAAGTGCCGAAACTGGCCTGTAAAACTTTCCTGCGTGAATACACCAAAGGCATCAAAGTAGAAGCGCTGGGTAACTTCCCGATTGAACGCGATCTGGTGGTCGATATGACCCACTTTATCGAAAGTCTGGAAGCGATTAAGCCGTACATCATCGGCAATCCACGTACGCCGGATCAGGGGACGAACACCCAGACGCCAGCTCAGATGGCGAAATACCATCAGTTCTCCGGCTGCATCAACTGTGGTCTGTGCTACGCCGCGTGTCCACAGTTTGGCCTGAATCCAGAGTTTATTGGCCCGGCGGCCATTACCCTGGCACACCGCTATAACGAGGACAGCCGCGACCACGGTAAAAAAGAACGTATGGCGCAGCTTAACAGCCAGAACGGCGTCTGGAGCTGTACTTTTGTGGGCTACTGCTCCGAAGTCTGTCCGAAGCACGTCGACCCGGCCGCCGCTATTCAGCAGGGTAAAGTGGAAAGCTCGAAAGACTTTCTTATCGCCACCCTGAAACCACGCTAAGGAGTGCATAATGACGACTAAACGCAAAGCCTACGTGCGGCCAATGCCGTCCACCTGGTGGAAGAAACTGCCGTTTTATCGCTTCTATATGCTGCGTGAAGGCACCGCGGTGCCGGCGGTCTGGTTCAGCCTGGAGCTGATGTATGGCGTTTATGCCCTCAAACATGGCCCTGAAACCTGGGCCAGCTTTGTCGGCTTCCTGCAAAACCCCATCATCGTGATCCTGAACCTGATTGTGCTCGCGGCAGCGCTGCTTCATACCAAAACCTGGTTTGAACTGGCGCCAAAAGCGGCGAATATCATCATTAAAGACGAGAAAATGGGCCCAGAGCCGGTCATTAAAGGGCTATGGGGAGTGACGATCCTCGTCACTGTGGTCATTCTGTTTGTCGCACTGTTCTGGTAAGGAGACTACTGTGATTAATCCAAATCCAAAACGTTCTGACGAGCCGGTCTTCTGGGGACTGTTTGGCGCAGGGGGGATGTGGAGCGCCATCATCGCGCCGGTCATCATCCTGCTGGTCGGTATTATGCTGCCACTGGGGCTGTTTCCGGGCGATGCGCTGGGTTACGAGCGAGTACTGGCCTTTGCCAGCAGCTTTATTGGCCGTGTGTTCATCTTCCTGATGATCGTCCTGCCGCTGTGGTGTGGCCTGCACCGTATTCACCACGCGATGCATGACCTGAAAATCCATGTCCCGAGCGGGAAATGGGTGTTCTACGGTCTGGCAACCATCCTGACGGTGGTTACGCTGATTGCCGTGGTTACTATCTGATACATCAGGCCCGCCTCCCGGCGGGCCTGTCATTTCTGCATTTTCCCCACCAGCCACTGTGCAAACTCACGCATTGCAGGGGTTTCTGTCCGTGACTGCAATCGGGTTAACCAGTAACTGCCCAGCTCAATCTGTGTCGCAAACGGCTGAATGATACGTTCGCTGTTCAGCAGATGAGTGAACATATTCACAGGCGCGATAGCAATTCCCACGCCGGCCTGCGCGGCTTCCAGCATGGTAACGGATGAATCAAACACCATCACCCGATGCGTTGGTGACGGCGGGAGTTCGCCCGCGGCCTGCATCCACGCCGACCATTCGTCGCGTCGGTAAGAGCGCAGCAGCGTAAACTTCAGCATGTCCGCCGGTGCTTGTAGCCCGACGGCAATTTCAGGCGTGCACAGCGGAGCCAGCGGCGCAGAACACAGAAACGTCGCTTCAGTGCCATGCCACGCCCCTCCACCGTAGCGGATCGTGTAATCCAGTCCTTCGGCGGCCGGATCGACGCGGTTATTATGGGTCGAAAGATGCAGATCGATATGCGGATAGCGGCGACGGAAATCATCCAGCTGCGCGAATAACACCCCGGTCGCAAAAGTCCCCACCACGCCAATTTTAAGCTTCTCCAGCGCGCGATGACTGGCAAAGCGATCCAGCATGCCGGCGATACGATCAAACGAATCGTTCAGCACCGGCAGCAGATTCTCGCCCTCTGTCGTCAGCATCAATCCGCGCGAAACCCGGACAAACAGCTGACAGTTCAGATGTTGTTCCAGCGTCTTAACGTGCTGACTGATGGCTGAATGGGTGACATTCAGCTCAATGGCAGCATTAGTAAAACTGAGGTGCCTTGCGGCGGCTTCGAAGGCACGAAGCGAATTAAGCGGTAAATAGCTGCGTGTCATCAACCCATCCGTTAGAAAAATTAACAGCTAATGCTAAATTTAACCGTTTGTCAGCCACAGTCAAATCCAACAGACTGGGTATGTCTGACGGGCCCGGACACTCCCTTGACTCGCTATTACGGAAGATAACTGATGATGAAAAAATCCCTGTGCTGCGCCCTGCTGCTCAGCACCTCCTGCGCTGCATTAGCCGCACCTCTGTCAGAAACACAGCTGGCGAAGGTCGTGGAACGTACCGTTACGCCCCTGATGAAAGCGCAGTCTATTCCGGGTATGGCGGTCGCCGTGATCTATCAGGGCCAGCCGCACTACTTCACCTTCGGCAAGGCCGATGTCGCCGCGAACACACCCGTCACTGCACAAACGCTGTTTGAGCTGGGCTCAATCAGCAAAACCTTCACCGGCGTTCTGGGTGGCGATGCTATTGCTCGCGGTGAAATTTCGCTGGGCGATCCGGTGACCAAATACTGGCCTGAGCTGACCGGCAAACAGTGGCAGGGCGTTCGCATGCTGGACCTGGCAACCTATACTGCCGGTGGCCTGCCGTTACAGGTGCCCGATGAGGTTACCGATAATGCCTCGCTGCTGCGTTTTTACCAGTCCTGGCAACCACAGTGGGCGCCAGGCACCACGCGTCTTTATGCAAATGCCAGCATCGGTCTGTTTGGGGCTCTGGCGGTGAAACCTTCTGGCATGCGCTTTGAGCAGGCGATGACAGAGCGGGTCCTAAAGCCGCTTAACCTGAACCATACGTGGATTAACGTTCCGAAGTCAGAAGAACAGCATTACGCCTGGGGTTATCGTGACGGTAAAGCGGTTCACGTTTCGCCGGGCATGCTCGACGCCGAAGCGTATGGCGTGAAAACCAACGTGAAGGATATGGCGAGCTGGGTGGTGGCTAACATGGCCCCCGATGGCATACAGGATGCCTCACTGAAGCAGGGCATGGTGCTTGCACAGTCTCGATACTGGCGCACAGGCTCGATGTACCAGGGCCTGGGCTGGGAGATGCTCAACTGGCCGGTAGAAGCCAAAACCGTGGTGGAGGGCAGCGACAACAAGGTAGCGCTTGCACCGTTGCCCGTGGCAGAAGTGAACCCTCCGGCTCCACCGGTAAAAGCGTCATGGGTACATAAAACAGGCTCGACGGGCGGATTTGGCAGCTACGTGGCATTTATCCCTGAGAAGGAACTCGGCATTGTTATGCTGGCGAACAAGAGCTACCCGAACCCGGCACGCGTGGAAGCGGCATACCGTATTCTGAGCGCTCTGCAGTAACATCTTGCCGGGTGATGTAGGTGCTCACCCGGCCTGCAAAATTCCCGCATTTTCCTTGCTGTCATCTACACTTAACAAAAAACAGTAAGGAAACTCCTATGCGCATTTTGCCTGTTATCGCCGCAGTGACAGCCGCGTTTTTAGTGGTTGCCTGCAGCTCCCCTACTCCCCCTCCCGGCGTCACCGTTGTCAGCAATTTCGACGCACAACGTTTTCTTGGAACATGGTATGAAATCGCGCGCCTTGACCACCGTTTTGAACGGGGTTTAGAGAAGGTCACGGCAAATTACAGCCCGATGGATGACGGCGGTATTCAGGTTATCAACCGGGGCTATAATCCGGACCGGGAAATGTGGCAGCAGTCGATTGGACAAGCGTACTTTACCGGCGACCCGCGACGGGCCGCGCTCAAAGTCTCCTTCTTCGGCCCGTTCTATGGCGGATATAACGTGATCGCGCTCGACAGAGAGTACCGTCACGCGCTGGTCTGCGGGCCGGATCGCAACTATCTGTGGATCCTCTCTCGCACCCCAACCCTTTCACCTGAGATGAAACAGCAGATGCTGGACGTCGCGACCCGGCAAGGGTTTGATGTGTCGAAACTCATCTGGGTAGAACAACCCCATTAATGGGTGCTGAGCTTCAACCCAATAATACCGGCCACAATCAGGGCGAGGCTGGCGATACGCGCCAGACTCGCTGACTCACCCAACAGCAGGATCCCCGTGATGGCCGCCCCCACGGCGCCAATTCCCGTCCAGACGGCATACGCTGTCCCCACCGGTAAAGAACGCATCGCCCACGAGAGCAAAACGATACTCACAATCATCGCGGTAAGGGTAATGACGCTGGGTGTCAGGCGGGTAAAACCGTGGGTGTACTTCAGACCTATCGCCCATACCACTTCGAGCAGGCCAGCAATAACAAGAATGATCCAGGACATTTCAGGCTCCTTAACTTAAATGCAAGTTGGGGCCGTCCCCGATGAAGGAAGCGCTTACGGGTCGTCCCGCAAGGCAAAGATTACGCCTCATATTTTGGTTAGCGTGCGATTTTTTTTCAATCCTTTTGTGCTGAACATGTTAAGGCAAGAAATAGCCGCAGTATGCCGCGCAGTTCAGGCATTTATCACTCATCCGACTTCTCTATGATGATGTGCTTTCTGATGGCAGGAAGCCAAACCACTAGCCGACTGCGAATATAATATGTTCAAAATTCTTTTGATTGACCGTTGTCACTTCACCCGCACCGGGTTTGAAGCATGGCTCAATCATTCCGGTTTATTTCCGGAAAACGTCGTTGTGACCGGCCTGAATAATCTTTTCCTCGCCAGAGAGCACATTCTGCAATGGAAACCGACGCTGGTCATTGCTGACCTGCATGGGTTCAGACAGGATGTCCATCCCTTTCAGTCCCTCTCATCTTTACTGAACGCCAGCGAAAGAGTGCCCTTTATTTTGCTGCAATCGGGTGAGGATAGTGAAATGACCGCCTGGCTGAAGCAATTCCCGGTCTGGTCATCGCTGTTGAAAAATGCCCGTCTTGAACAACTGGGGACAGTTATCCACGACGCACTAATTTCGCACGCGAACAGTGAAAAGCCAAAGGTAACCGCGCCTTTGCTGACGCGCCAGGAGGAGAAAGTGCTGACGTTGTGGATGGAGGGTGCCAGCAATCAGAAAATTGCGGCTCACCTGAGTATTAACGGTAAAACGGTCTATACCTATAAACGGAATATCCGCATGAAATTGCATATGGATACGCGTTATTCACCGTTTTTATCCCTGCAGGAATTAGAAAGCTGACGGTACGAAACCCGTCTGGTTCCGTACCGTTTATTCAATTACTGCTGTGCTTTACTTGCCGCACCAGAGATTGCACTACCACCTTCAGAAATATCCTGACCAACGCCACGCGTGGTATTACAGGCTGTTAATACTGAAGAAAGTACCAGGACTGAAAAGATCGCTGCAATTGTCTTCTTAACCATAATATCTTCCTTTTATAGCCAAAGTTGTTTTGTGTATAGCAACTTAAGAATAGACAATATCCCGTCGTTTGACGGAAAAGGACGCATTTTTAGGAAAATTAGACGGGGTTAGCTGGCCGCGTGAGAAATGATATGGCCGAGATCCTGGATATCTTCCCCCATTCCACGCGTGGTGTTACAGCCGGAAAGCAACGCGCTGGACAGCGCTAACAGAAGCAGAATTTTAACGGTACGGTTCATCATCCCTGCCTGCAAAAAACAGGCGCAGCGGGCGCTGCGCCTTCAGTCTTGACGTAAATTACTTCACGCGAGATACGTATTCGCCGGAGCGGGTATCTACTTTGATCACTTCACCAGTCTGTACGAACAGTGGAACTTTAACCACTGCACCGGTGGACAGGGTAGCTGGCTTGCCGCCAGTACCTGCGGTATCACCTTTCAGACCTGGGTCGGTTTCAACGATTTCCAGCTCTACGAAGTTTGGTGGGGTAACAGCGATAGGCTGGCCGTTCCACAGGGTCACGATGCACTCAGCCTGGTCCAGCAGCCATTTTTCGCTATCGCCAATCGCTTTAGCATCCGCAGACAGCTGCTCGAACGTTTCGTTGTTCATGAAGTGCCAGAACTCACCGTCGTTGTACAGGTAAGTCAGGTTCATATCGACAACATCAGCGCCTTCAGCGGAGTCAGTAGACTTGAAGGTTTTCTCAACACGGGTACCGGTCAGCAGGCGACGCAGCTTAACGCGCGCGAATGCCTGGCCTTTACCTGGTTTAACGAATTCGCTGGCTTCAACCGCGTACGGTTCGCCGTCCATCATGATTTTAAGACCAGCACGAAAATCGTTGCTATAGTACGTTGCCATAAGGCCCTCTAAATTTGTTAACTGGTAGCTAAGCCACAAAATGGCGCATATTGTAACCCTAAACACCCCGTCCAGAGAAGATTGGTTATCGCAACTTGCCGATGTAATCACCAGTCCTGATGAATTGCTGCGTCTGTTAGACCTCGATCAGCACCCAGAGTTGCTTGCAGGCCGCGAGGCTAAGCGACTTTTTGCCCTGCGTGTTCCCCGCGCGTTTGTTGCCCGTATGGAGAAAGGAAACCCTGACGATCCATTATTAAAACAAACGATTACTGCGCAGGAAGAGTTTATATCGGCGCCAGGATACAGCACCGATCCTCTGGAAGAGCAGAACAGTGTGGTACCGGGTTTACTGCACAAATATCTCAACCGTGCTCTTCTGCTGGTGAAAGGCGGCTGCGCGGTAAACTGCCGTTATTGTTTCCGTCGCCACTTCCCGTATGCCGAAAATCAGGGTAATAAACGCAACTGGCAGGTCGCCCTGGACTATATCGCCGCCCATCCGGAACTGGATGAGATCATTTTTTCGGGTGGCGATCCGCTGATGGCAAAAGATCATGAGCTGGACTGGCTGTTGACCCAGCTTGAAGCCATTCCACACATCAAGCGTTTGCGCATCCACAGCCGTTTACCGATTGTTATTCCGGCACGTATTACGGACGGTCTGGTATCTCGCCTTGAGCAGTCTCGTTTACAGGTTCTGCTGGTGAACCATATCAACCATGCGAATGAAATCGATGAGGCATTCCGTGCGGCGATGGCGCGTCTGCGCAAAGCGGGGGTGACGCTGTTGAACCAGAGCGTGTTGCTGCGCGGTGTGAATGATAATGCCCGGGTTCTGGCGGAGCTCAGTAATGCGTTATTCGATGCGGGCGTGATGCCCTACTACCTGCACGTACTGGATCGTGTGCAAGGCGCGGCGCATTTCATGGTCACGGATGAAGAGGCCCGGCAGATTATGCGCGAACTGTTAACGCTGGTTTCAGGCTATATGGTGCCGAAGCTGGCGCGAGAGATTGGCGGTGAGCCGAGTAAGACGCCGCTGGATTTGCAACTGCGGCAACAATAACGGCAGGTGGCGCTACGCTTATCCGCCCGGTGGGGTTGGGCGCAGCGCCATCAGCAATGTAGATCAGTTAGGGCACTTATAGACCTGGCCATTCATCTGGCTGGCCGTTGGCACGAAGCTGGACAACATCCCTTGCGACGGGCTGCTCACACCGTAAATCACGTTGCCACCCATCTCTGCAGCCTGGTTACGCAGCGCGTTAGCGGCACCGCGCATAGATCCACCTTCTTCACCGTGCTGACCCGACATCCAGTTGCTTTGCTCACCGGTTGCCGTGCCTAAAAACTGGCACTCGTTACCCGGCTTATCTTCAACAAAGCGAACGCCCTGACCTGCAGCAGACAGCTCACTGCTGGAGCTACAACCCGCCAGCAGCAATGCTGCTCCTACGATCCCTGCACAGACTTTTACGCGCATGTTATTCCTCGTTTTCAATAAGCTGGACAGCAGATGTTGTCCGTGTGTAAACCTTATACTAAAAAGATGACCAAAAGAAAAACCCCCGAGCATTTCTGCCCGGGGGTTTTTCTCATTCTAAGCGGTAAAGCGCACGATTACATCATGCCGCCCATACCACCCATGCCGCCCATACCCGCAGCACCTAAGTCAGGTGCGTCGCCTTTAGGCATGTCGGTCACCATGCACTCGGTAGTGATCATCAGACCCGCTACAGAGGCCGCGTACTGCAGTGCAGAACGGGTCACTTTGGTTGGATCCAGGATACCGAAGTCGATCATGTTGCCGTATTCTTCAGTTGCAGCGTTGTAACCGTAGTTACCTTCGCCCGCTTTCACCATGTTCGCAACCACGGATGGCTCTTCACCGGCGTTGGAAACGATCTGACGCAGTGGTGCTTCCATTGCGCGCAGCGCAACTTTGATACCCACGTTCTGATCTTCGTTCTGAGCAGTCAGGCCAGCCAGTTTAGCGGCAACACGCACCAGCGCGACACCACCACCAGCTACCACGCCTTCTTCTACTGCTGCACGGGTCGCGTGCAGAGCATCGTCAACGCGTGCTTTCTTCTCTTTCATTTCAACTTCAGTTGCCGCACCCACTTTGATTACTGCCACGCCGCCTGCCAGTTTCGCTACGCGCTCCTGCAGTTTTTCACGGTCGTAATCAGAGGTTGCTTCTTCAATCTGCTTACGGATCTGAGCAACACGGCCCTGAATAGCCGCTTCTTCACCCACGCCATCAATGATGGTGGTGGTGTCTTTGTTGATCACAACGCGTTTAGCCTGGCCCAGGTCTTCCAGGGTCGCTTTTTCCAGCTCCATACCGATCTCTTCAGAGATTACGGTACCGCCAGTCAGGGTAGCGATATCCTGCAGCATCGCTTTACGGCGGTCGCCGAAGCCAGGTGCTTTAACCGCAGCCACTTTCACGATGCCACGCATGGTGTTAACCACCAGGGTCGCCAGTGCTTCACCTTCAACGTCTTCAGCAATGATAACCAGCGGCTTGCCTGCTTTCGCAACGGCTTCCAGCACTGGCAGCATTTCACGGATGTTGGAGATTTTCTTGTCAGCCAGCAGGATGAATGGGCTTTCCAGCTCAACAGCGCCCGTTTCTGGCTTGTTGATGAAGTATGGGGACAGGTAACCGCGGTCGAACTGCATACCTTCAACCACGTCCAGTTCGTCTTCCAGACCGGTACCGTCTTCAACGGTGATCACGCCTTCTTTACCGACTTTGTCCATCGCTTCTGCGATCAGTTTACCTACGGTTTCGTCGGAGTTAGCGGAGATAGTACCAACCTGAGCAATCGCTTTAGAGTCGGAGCATGGAACGGACAGTGTTTTCAGCTCTTCAACCGCCGCAGTAACCGCTTTGTCGATACCGCGCTTCAGATCCATTGGGTTCATACCCGCAGCAACGGCTTTCAGACCTTCGGTGATGATAGCTTGTGCCAGTACGGTTGCGGTGGTGGTACCGTCGCCTGCAGCGTCGTTCGCTTTAGAGGCAACTTCTTTCACCATCTGCGCGCCCATGTTTTCGAACTTGTCTTCCAGCTCGATTTCACGTGCTACAGAAACACCGTCTTTCGTGATGGTTGGCGCGCCGAAGGATTTATCCAGCACTACGTTACGGCCTTTCGGGCCCAGGGTCACTTTAACTGCATCTGCCAGTACGTTTACGCCGCGGAGCATTTTTACACGAGCGTCGTTACCGAATTTTACGTCTTTAGCTGCCATGTTCTTATTTCCTCAAATTCTCGTGCGTAAAATTACGCTTCAACAATTGCCAGAATGTCGCTTTCGGACATGATCAACACTTCTTCATTGTCGATCTTCTCGGATTTCACGCCGTAGCCATCGTTGAAAATTACGATGTCACCAACTTTAACGTCCAGTGGCTGCACAGTTCCGTTTTCCAGAATGCGGCCCTTACCGACAGCGATGATTTCGCCACGCGTTGATTTTGCTGCTGCAGAACCAGTCAGAACGATGCCGCCAGCAGACTTGGTTTCAACTTCTTTACGTTTGACGATCACACGATCATGTAACGGACGAATACTCATTGATAGCTCTCCTTTGAGAAAGTCATTATCAGTTATGGATGACGCCGGTCCGCACGCGGTTTTCCGACTAGTGCCCTGAGAGATGGGGATAGCTTTTTCCCCCTTCAAGGGGCAGACGAAAAAAAATTTGCGAAAGTGTTACCATCGCCTCTCTTTTGATCGTGGCAGGGCGATGTCAATGAGTGGACTAAAACAGGAGTTGGGACTGGCGCAGGGCGTGGGTCTGCTGTCGACCTCCTTGTTAGGTACGGGTGTGTTTGCGGTACCCGCGCTGGCAGCTCTGGTGGCCGGCAATAATAGCCTGTGGGCGTGGCCAGTGCTGATTGTGCTGGTGTTTCCGGTCGCGGTCGTGTTTGCCATCCTCGGACGGCATTTCCCCAGCGCGGGCGGCGTAGCGCACTTTGTCGGTATGGCGTTTGGTCCGCGACTGGAGCGGGTCACCGGCTGGCTGTTTCTTTCTGTTATTCCGGTCGGTCTACCGGCAGCGTTGCATATCGCGACCGGTTTTGGCCAGGCGCTGTTTGGCTGGCATAACGAGCAACTGCTGCTGGCCGAGCTGGGTACGCTGGCCATCGTCTGGTGGGTCGGCTCACGGGGTGCCAGCTCGAGTGCCAACCTGCAAACCGTCGTTGCAATACTGATTGTGGCCCTCATTGTCGCCATCTGGTGGAAAGGGGATATTACGCTGAAGGAGATCCCCTTCCCCGCAGTAAGTGACATCAACCATTCGCAGCTGTTCGCTGCGCTGTCGGTGATGTTCTGGTGTTTTGTCGGGCTGGAGGCGTTCGCCCATCTGGCCTCTGAGTTTAAACAACCGGAACGGGATTTCCCGCGCGCCCTGATGATTGGCCTGCTGTTAGCAGGTACCGTTTACTGGGCCTGTACCGTGCTGGTACTGCATTTCAACGCGTTCGCCGCGGATAAAGCGGCCGCTGCCTCGCTGCCGGGCATTGTGGTGCAATTGTTTGGTCTGAAAGCGCTGTGGGTCGCCTGTGTTATTGGCTATCTGGCCTGTTTTGCCAGCCTCAATATCTACATCCAGAGCTTTGCGCGTCTGGTGTGGTCGCAGGCGCTTGATAGACCAGAGAGCCGCCTTGCGCGCCTGTCTAAACGTCAGTTGCCGTTGAATGCGCTTAATACCGTGCTGGGCTGCTGCGTCTTGAGTTCGCTATGTATTTACGCGCTAAATATCAATCTTGATGCCCTGATCGTGTACGCCAACGGGATTTTCATCATGATCTACCTGCTGTGCATGCTGGCGGGTTGTCGTCTGCTGAAAGGTCGCTATAAAGCGCTGGCAGTGGTTGGTGGCGTGCTTTGCCTGCTGTTGCTGGCGATGGTGGGGTGGAAAAGCCTGTATGCGATTAGCATGCTGGCGGGGCTGTGGCTGTTTTTACCGAAACGCGGCACCCTGTAAAACAAAGCCCGGTAGCGATTCGCTTACCGGGCCTGGCCTCTTTTATCGATCGTCTTTATGGTCTAAACGGTCGCGCTGTTCATCTTTACGCTGATACTCCCCTTCGAAAGTATCCCCCGGCCCTGTGCTGAATCCACCGCCCGGCATACGGCTAAAACGCAGATGCGGCAGTAGCTTCATGGTCAGGTGTTTTTGCACCGGCGGCAGAAGCAGCAGCAGGCCGAGGAAGTCAGTGAAGAACCCCGGCATGATCAGCAGCAGGCCAGCAATAATCAGCGAGACGCTTTTGATCATCTCTGCGGCCGGGCTTTCGCCTGCGGCCATCTTCTGCTGCATTATCAGGAAATTTTTGAAACCCTGATTACGCACCAGCGACATGCCGATCACCGAAGTGAAAATCACCAGAATCAGCGTTAACAGGACACCCAGTACATGGGCGACCTGGATAAAAATTGAAATCTCGATGTAAACATAGAGAAAGAAAGCAATAAATGGTACCCAGCGCACTGGCATCTCCTGTGTGGCAGGAGCCCTCAGGCCCCTGTCTGAATGTGTTCGCGAAACGCGTCTGTAAGAAATGGTGACGGTTAGCCAAAATTCAATCGGTTTGCACGGATATTTTTTCTGGAAATTTTAAAGCGGTGACTCATTTCACAGATTAATAATTATCATGGAATCGGGTCGATAATAAGTGATCCAGATTACGGCAATTCGCTATCATCAGCATATGATCTCGAACATCTGGCTGATTGAGGGAATAATCGTCGGTCAGAAAATATTCAAACCACATAAATACTGTGTGTTTAGTACAATCCATCGGCAGCTTGAAAAGAAGGTTCACATGTTAAACAACATTCGTATCGAAGAAGACTTGTTGGGTACCAGGGAAGTTCCAGCGGATGCCTACTATGGTGTTCACACTCTGAGAGCGATTGAAAACTTCTACATCAGCAACAACAAAATCAGCGACATCCCTGAATTTGTACGTGGCATGGTGATGGTGAAAAAAGCCGCAGCACTGGCCAATAAAGAGCTGCAAACCATTCCGAAAAGCGCGGCAAATGCGATTATCGCTGCCTGCGATGAAGTGCTGAACAACGGCAAATGCATGGATCAGTTCCCGGTCGATGTCTATCAGGGCGGCGCGGGTACCTCCGTCAACATGAACACCAATGAAGTACTGGCAAACATCGGCCTGGAGCTGATGGGTCATCAGAAAGGTGAATACCAGTATCTGAATCCGAACGACCATGTTAATAAATGTCAGTCCACTAACGACGCCTACCCAACCGGCTTCCGTATCGCGGTGTATGCCTCCGTGGTGAAACTGGTGGACGCCATTAATCAGCTGGGTGATGGCTTCCAGCGCAAAGCCGTTGAGTTCCAGGACATCCTGAAAATGGGTCGTACCCAGCTGCAGGACGCGGTTCCGATGACCCTCGGTCAGGAATTCCACGCGTTTAACGTGCTGCTTAACGAAGAAACTAAAAACCTGCTGCGCACCTCCGAGCTGCTGCTGGAAGTGAACCTGGGCGCAACCGCCATCGGCACGCGTCTGAATACGCCGGACGGTTACCAGCAGCTGGCGGTACAGAAGCTGGCTGAAGTCTCTAACCTGCCGGTTGTGCCTGCAGAAGATCTGATTGAAGCCACCTCCGACTGCGGCGCGTACGTTATGGTTCACAGCGCCCTGAAACGTCTGGCGGTGAAACTCTCCAAAATCTGTAATGACCTGCGCCTGCTCTCTTCCGGTCCACGCGCTGGTCTGAATGAAATCAACCTGCCAGAGCTGCAGGCCGGTTCGTCCATCATGCCGGCGAAAGTGAACCCGGTAGTGCCAGAAGTGGTGAACCAGGTCTGCTTTAAAGTCATCGGTAACGATACAACCGTGACCATGGCCTCTGAAGCCGGCCAGCTGCAGCTGAACGTCATGGAGCCGGTCATCGGCCAGGCAATGTTTGAATCCATCCACATTCTGACCAACGCCTGCTACAACCTGCTGGAGAAATGCGTTAACGGCATCACCGCGAACAAAGAAGTTTGTGAAGGGTATGTCTACAACTCCATCGGCATCGTCACCTACCTCAACCCGTTCATCGGCCACCATAACGGCGACATCGTCGGTAAGATTTGCGCCGAAACAGGTAAGAGCGTGCGTGAAGTCGTTCTGGAACGTGGACTGTTGACCGAAGCCGAGCTGGACGATATCTTCTCGGCCCAGAACCTGATGCACCCGGCATACAAAGCGAAACGATATACCGATGAAAGCGAACAGTAGCAGTTCAGGCTAGGCTTCCTTAAGGCACGTCACTTGTGACGTGCCTTTTTTCTTTATAGGCGTTACCAAAATACAACAATTCAATATCAACTTGTTAATAAGCAAGGCAGGTCCTTATGTTTGGAGCAGAACTCGTCATCGTCCTGTTGGCGATTTATTTGGGAGCAAGACTCGGGGGTATCGGCATTGGTTTTGCCGGCGGTCTCGGGGTGCTCGTACTTACCCTTATCTTTCAGATTAAACCCGGCGCAATCCCTTTTGACGTTATCGAAATCATCATGGCGGTTATTGCCGCTATCGCAGCCATGCAGGTGGCAGGCGGTATGGACTACCTGGTGAGCCTGGCGGAGCGTATGTTACGCCGCCATCCA
This sequence comes from Enterobacter sp. V89_11, assembly GCF_029967775.1. Lineage (NCBI taxonomy): Bacteria > Pseudomonadati > Pseudomonadota > Gammaproteobacteria > Enterobacterales > Enterobacteriaceae > Enterobacter > Enterobacter sp. V89_11. Next base: position 25,403 of record NZ_JASCAN010000029.1, read on the forward strand.
AAATACATTACCTTCCTTGCCCCGCTGGTGACATGGTTTATGACCATTCTCGCCGGTACTGGCCACACCGCCTTCTCCACGCTGCCGGTCATTACCGAAGTGGCGAAAGAGCAGGGCATCCGTCCGTCTCGTCCCCTCTCGATCGCCGTGGTCGCGTCCCAGATTGCGATTACCGCATCACCTATCTCCGCTGCGGTGGTCTTCTTCGCCGGTATCCTTGAGCCTATGGGCGTGAGTTACCTGACGCTGCTGGCCATCTGTATTCCGGTGACGCTGATTGCAGTGATGATCACCGCCGTGCTGTGTAACTTCCTCGGCGCCGAACTGAAAGACGATCCGGTTTATCAGGAGCGTCTGGCAAAAGGTGAAGTGAAACTGCGTGGTAGCCAGGTCTTCGAATTGAAGCCGCATGCAAAACGCTCCGTCTTGCTGTTCCTGATCGGTATCGTTGCGGTCATGTTCTACGCAACCGCCATCAGTGACACCGTGGGTCTGATCCAGAACCCGGTCCTGCCGCGTAACGAAGCGATTGTGGTATTCATGCTGACTATCGCTACGCTGATCAGCATCACCTGTAAAATCGACACCAGCGAAGTGCTCAACGCCAGCACCTTTAAATCCGGTATGAGCGCCTGCGTGTGTGTACTGGGTGTGGCCTGGCTTGGTGATACCTTCGTGAAAGCTCACATCAGCGATATCCAGACCGTTGCGGGCGACCTGCTGCACAACTATCCGTGGCTCCTGGCTGTGGTGCTGTTCTTTGCCGCAACCCTGCTTTACTCTCAGGCGGCCACCACCAAAGCCCTGATGCCTGCGGCACTGATGCTGGGTGTTACCCCGCTGACGGCTATCGCCTCGTTTGCTGCCGTTTCTGCACTGTTCGTTTTACCCACCTACCCAACCCTGCTGGCGGCGGTTGAGATGGATGACACTGGCTCGACTCGCATCGGTAAGTACGTATTTAACCATGCGTTCCTGATCCCGGGCGTGGTGGCTATCTCGCTGTGCGTGATCCTCGGCTTTATCATTGGCGGCATCGTGCTGTAAACAATGATGGGTTGTAAAAATAGTTAAAAACGGGCCGCTCTGCGGCCCGTTTCATTAATGACCAATAGCCTTGCGTGATATAGTGAAGACTTTCGTGATGAGGAGGTCGACTTGTGAACACGCCTGATGCTGTTGTTGTCCTTTGTACCGCCCCTGATGAAGCCTCTGCCCAGGATCTCGCCGCCAAAGTGCTGGCCGAAAAACTGGCAGCCTGCGTGACGCTCCTTCCTGGCGCCACCTCCCTTTACTACTGGGAAGGTAAACTGGAGCAGGAGTACGAAGTCCAGATGTTGCTCAAAACCAATCTGGCGAACCAGCAGGCACTCCTGGACTGCCTCAAATCTCATCATCCCTATCAAACCCCCGAACTGCTGGTATTGCCAGTGGTCCACGGCGACAACGATTATCTCTCATGGCTCAACGCTTCCTTACGCTGATCCTGCTGCTGTGCAGCACATCAGTTTTTGCCGGGTTATTTGACGCTCCCGGCCGTTCGAACGTTATTTCTGCCGACCAGGCATTTGTTTTCGATTTTCAACAAGACCAGCATGACCTGAATCTTACCTGGCAGATAAAAGAGGGGTATTACCTCTATCGCAAGCAGGTCAGCATCACGCCTGCTCAGGCAAAGGTAGGCCCACTTCAGATGCCTGCGGGCGAGTGGCATGAAGACGAGTTTTTCGGCAAAAGTGAAATCTATCGCCAGCGGTTAAGCGTGCCAGTGGCGGTCAATCAGGCCGATAAAGGCGCCACCGTGACCGTCACGTATCAGGGCTGTGCCGACGCGGGCTTCTGCTATCCGCCGGAAACCAAAGTCATTCCGCTGAGCGAAGTTAAAGCGGCCGACAGTATGCCTGCGCCTCCCGCAGATGAGAGCGCCGGAATGAAGGACGACGGTCACACAGCACTGCCCTTCTCCGCCTTGTGGGCTTTACTGATTGGTATCGGCATCGCCTTCACGCCGTGCGTGCTGCCCATGTATCCGCTTATCTCCGGAATTGTCCTTGGCGGCAAGCAACGTCTTTCAACCGCACGCGCCCTGCTGCTGGCCTTTATCTACGTGCAGGGTATGGCGTTAACCTACACCGCACTTGGCCTCGTGGTTGCTGCTGCCGGACTGCAGTTCCAGGCTGCACTTCAGCACCCTTATGTGCTGGCTGGCCTGTCGATCGTATTTATTCTGCTGGCGCTGTCGATGTTTGGTTTGTTCAGCTTACAGCTGCCGTCCGCGTTGCAGACTCGCTTAACGCTGATGAGTAACCGTCAGCAGGGTGGCTCCCCGGGCGGCGTGTTCGTGATGGGTGCCATCGCCGGGTTGATTTGCTCACCGTGCACTACCGCGCCACTGAGCGCAATCCTGCTGTATATTGCCCAGAGCGGTAACCTGTGGCTCGGCGGTGGTACGTTGTATCTCTATGCGCTGGGAATGGGTCTGCCATTGATTCTGGTAACGGTATTTGGCAACCGTCTGCTGCCCAAGAGCGGCCCGTGGATGGAGACGGTGAAAACCGCGTTTGGTTTTGTCATTCTGGCGCTGCCGGTGTTCTTGCTCGAGCGTATTATCGGCGACGTCTGGGGGATGCGCCTGTGGGCAATGCTCGGTGTTGCCTTCTTCTGTTGGGCGTTTATCACAAGCCTGGCAGCGAAAAAGCCGTGGATGCGTCTGGTGCAAATCCTCCTGCTCGCCGCCGCGCTGGTGAGCGTACGGCCACTGCAGGACTGGGCATTTGGCACACCCGCGGGACAAACGCAGGCGCATTTGAACTTCATCCAGATAAAGAACGTGGATGAACTCAACAGCGCACTGGCGCAGGCGGAAGGCAAACCGGTCATGCTGGATCTGTATGCTGACTGGTGTGTCGCCTGTAAAGAATTCGAAAAGTACACGTTTAGCGATCCGCAGGTGCAAAGTGCACTGAAAGAGACGGTTCTGCTCCAGGCAAACGTCACCGCCAACAGTACAGCGGATAAGGCACTGCTGAAGCAACTTAACGTGCTGGGTCTGCCAACCATTCTGTTCTTCAACGAACAGGGCCAGGAGCAGCCCGCACAGCGTGTAACCGGGTTTATGGACGCGACGGCATTCAGCGCGCATTTGCGCAATCGCCAACCGTAAACAACACTTGAAACGGGACAAACCGTTGGGAATAACGGAGGAGATAACCGTGCAACGCGAAGACGTACTGGGACAAGCCCTGCAATTACTTGAGATTCAAGGGATCGCCAGCACCACGCTTGAGATGGTAGCCGACCGTATTGATTATCCTCTGGATGAACTCATGCGCTTCTGGCCGGATAAAGAGGCGCTGCTTTACGATGCCCTGCGTTATCTCAGCCAGCAGGTTGATGTCTGGCGCAGGCAGCTGATGTTAAATGAAGAACTGACTGCGGAGCAAAAGCTGCTGGCGCGTTATACCGCCCTGAGCGAATGCGTAAGCAACAACCGTTATCCGGGTTGCCTGTTTATTGCCGCCTGCACCTTCTACCCTGACCCCGGCCATCCTATCCATCAACTGGCGGATCAGCAAAAGCGGGCGGCGCATGATTTCACGCACGAACTGCTGACCACGCTCGAAGTGGATGACCCGGCGATGGTCGCTAAGCAGATGGAGCTGGTACTGGAAGGTTGCCTGAGCCGCATGCTGGTAAACCGTAGCCAGGCCGATGTGGATACAGCACACCGTTTGGCCGAAGATATCCTGCGTTTTGCGCAGTGTCGTATGGGTGGTGCGCTGACGTAATCTGTCTGAAGAATTTGACCTGTTCGGCGCGTAAACCGTCAGATTGCCGCAAAGTTAAGCAGTTGAACGGCTTTTCCCGAAATAGTGTTGACGATCAGGCGCGATTGCGGTTTAATGCGCTCCGTTGCCCGGATAGCTCAGTCGGTAGAGCAGGGGATTGAAAATCCCCGTGTCCT